>DASXOU010000421.1:0-3524 GCA_036494045.1 Polyangia bacterium
ACGCCGGAGACGGCGACGACGCTGTTCAACAACTTGTTCTTCAACGCCGAGCGCTACGACCTGTCGAAGGTCGGCCGCCTCAAGCTGAACTACAAGTTCAAGATCGACGAGTCGCTCGAGAACTGCGTGCTCACCAAGCGCGACATCCTCGAGACGGTTCGCTACCTCATCGATCTGAAGAACGGCAAGGGCTCGATCGACGACATCGATCACCTCGGCAACCGCCGCGTTCGCGCGGTCGGCGAGTTGATGGAGAATCAGTATCGCATTGGCCTCGTGCGCATGGAGCGCGCGATCAAAGAGCGTATGTCGATGTCTCAGGAAATCGAGACGCTCATGCCGCACGACCTCATCAACGCCAAGCCCGTTTCGGCGGTGGTGAAGGAGTACTTCGGCTCGTCGCAGCTGTCGCAGTTCATGGACCAGACCAATCCGCTGTCGGAAGTGACGCACAAGCGTCGCCTCTCGGCGCTCGGTCCTGGTGGCCTGACGCGCGAGCGCGCCGGCTTCGAAGTGCGCGACGTGCACCCGACGCACTACGGACGCATCTGCCCGATCGAGACGCCGGAAGGTCCGAACATCGGCCTCATCGCGTCGCTGTCGACCTATGCGCGCGTCAACGAGTTCGGCTTCATCGAGACGCCTTACCGCAAGGTCGAGAACGCCCACGTCACCGACAACGTCGAGTTCTACTCGGCGCTGCAGGAAGAGGGGCACAACATCGCGCAGTCGAACACGCCCATCGACAAGAAGGGCAAGTTCTCGACGCCGACGGTGTCGTCGCGCCACAACGGCGACTTCATCATGGCCAAGCCCGAAGACGTCAACCTCATGGACGTCTCGCCGAACCAGCTCGTCTCGGTGGCCGCGTCGCTGATTCCGTTCCTCGAGAACGACGACGCCAACCGCGCGCTCATGGGATCGAACATGCAGCGCCAGGCCGTGCCGCTCATCAAGACGGCGGCGCCGCTCATCGGCACCGGCATCGAAGGCATCGTCGCGCGCGACTCGGGCGTCACGCTCGTGGCCAAGCGCGAAGGCGTTGTCGAGTCGGTCGACGCGGCGCGCATCGTCGTGCGTCCGAACGAGAACGAGCAGTCGGAGATGCTGTCGGCCAAGCCCGACATCTACTCGCTCATCAAGTTCCAGCGCTCGAACCAGAACACCTGCATCAACCAGAAGCCGATCGTCGGCCGCGGCGACAAGGTTCGCCCGGGCGACGTCATCGCCGACGGTCCGGCGACGGAGCAGGGCGAGCTCGCGCTCGGGCAGAACGTGATGGTCGCGTTCATGCCGTGGGGCGGATACAACTTCGAAGACTCGATCCTCATTAGCGAGCGCCTCGTCAAGGACGACATCTTCACGTCGATCCACATCGAGGAGTTCGAGTGCGTCGCGCGCGACACCAAGCTCGGCAAGGAAGAGATCACGCGCGACATCCCGAACGTCGGCGAGGAGGCCTTGAAGGACCTCGACGAGTCGGGAATCGTGCGTATCGGCGCCGAAGTGAAGCCGGGCGACATCCTCGTTGGCAAGATCACGCCGAAGGGCGAGACCCAGCTGTCGCCCGAAGAGAAGCTGCTGCGCGCGATCTTCGGCGAGAAGGCGGGCGACGTGCGTGACTCGTCGCTGCGCGTGCCGCCGGGCGTGCAGGGCATCGTCATCTCGGCCAAGGTGTTCAGCCGCAAGGGCACCGAGAAGGACGAGCGCGCCAAGGACATCGAGGACGCCGAGAAGGAGAAGCTCATCACCGACCAGCGTGATGAGGTCAAGATCATCTCCGACTCGTACTACAACAAGATGCGCCGTCTGCTCATGGGCAAGACGACGGCGGCGCGCCTCGTCGACGACAAGGGCAAGGTGCTGGCGGCCAAGGGCATCAAGCTCGACACCGCGGCGGTCGACGAAGTGCCGGTCCGCTACCTCCACGAGATCCAGGTGGTCGAGGGCGGCGGCAAGACCGAGGAGAAGCTCGAGCAGCTGGCGCAGCGCCTCGAGGACGACGTGCACGCGATCGAGTCGCTCTACAAGGACAAGATCGCCAAGCTGACCAAGGGTGACGAGCTCCCGCCGGGCGTCATCAAGATGGTCAAGGTCTACGTCGCCATCAAGCGCAAGCTGTCGGTCGGCGACAAGATGGCCGGTCGTCACGGCAACAAGGGCGTGGTCTCGCGCGTGCTGCCGGAAGAGGACATGCCGTACATGGAAGACGGCAATCCGGTCGACATCGTGCTCAACCCGCTCGGCGTTCCGTCGCGAATGAACGTGGGGCAGATTCTCGAGTGCCACCTCGGCGGCGCCGCGCGTCAGCTCGGCGGACAGATCGACGCGTACCTGCGCTCGAACTACGACGGCAAGGTGCTCAAGGAGAAGCTGAAGAAGATCTACACCACCGAGCAGGCGCACTCGTTCATCGACGCGCTCGAAGAGGGCGACGTGGTGCGCTTTGCCGACAAGCTGCGGCGCGGCGTGCACATGGCGACGCCGGTGTTCGACGGCGCCAAGGAAGACGAGATCAAGACCGCGCTCACCATGGCGGGCCTCTCGACCGACGGGCAGCGCACGCTGTTCGACGGCAAGTCGGGCGACGCCTTCGCGCACGACGTCACCGTCGGCGTCATGTACATGCTCAAGCTCCACCACCTGGTCGACGACAAGATCCACGCGCGCTCGATCGGGCCCTACTCGCTGGTCACGCAGCAGCCGCTCGGCGGAAAAGCGCAGTTCGGCGGCCAGCGTCTCGGCGAGATGGAAGTGTGGGCGATGGAAGCCTACGGCGCGGCCTACGGTCTCCAGGAGTTCCTGACCGTGAAGTCCGACGACGTCGTCGGCCGCACGCGCATGTACGAGGCGATCGTCAAGGGCGAGCACACGCTCGAGTCGGGCCTGCCCGAGTCGTTCAACGTGCTCCTAAAGGAGCTGCAGTCGCTCTGCCTCAACGTCGAGCTCATCGAAGATCCCAACGCTCCTCGGCAGCAGCAAGAGCCGATCAGCACCGTGCAGCAGATGGCGCGCGAAGCCGCCGCCAAGATTGGAGCCTAGCCCGTGAAAGACATCTTCAACTTCTTCGAGAAGCCGAAGGACCCGCTTTCGTTCAGCGCGATCCGCATCTCGCTGGCGTCGCCGGACAAGATCCGCGAGTGGTCCCATGGCGAGGTGAAGAAGCCGGAGACGATCAACTACCGCACCTTCAAGCCGGAGCGGGATGGTCTTTTCTGCGCGAAGATCTTTGGACCAGTCAAGGACTACGAGTGCAACTGCGGCAAGTACAAGCGCATGAAGCACCGTGGCGTCGTCTGCGAGAAGTGCGGCGTCGAGGTCATTCAGTCCAAGGTGCGTCGTGAGCGGCTCGGCCACATCACGCTGGCCACGCCGGTCGCGCACATCTGGTTTCTGAAGTCGCTGCCCTCGCGCATCGGAAACCTCCTCGACATCACGTTGAAGGAGCTCGAGAAGGTCCTCTACTGCGAGTCGTACGTCGTGACGGACCCCAAGGAGACGGGGCTCCAGCGCGGCGAGCTCCT
>DASXOU010000422.1:0-1773 GCA_036494045.1 Polyangia bacterium
CGACGCCACCACCGCCGCCACGTAGCACCTGGCACGGCGAGCTCCGCAGTGGGGGTCCGCGCGCAGTTGGCTTGCGCAGCCCGTAGGGCGAGCACTGTTTGAGACGGACCCCCACTGCGGAGCGTCCATGCTATGACATTAGCGCCCCATGGATCGCGCCGAACGCTCTCGCACCCAACTGCTCGTCGTCGACGACGACTCCGCGATGCGCGACTTCCTCTCGGAGTCGCTGATGGACGAAGGCTATCGCGTCGACGTCGCCGCCGGTGGCCGCGCCGGCATCGAGCGCGTGCGCGCCGGCGGCGTCGACCTCGTCGTCACCGACGTCAAGATGCCCGACATGGACGGGCTCGACATGCTCGCCGAGATCCGCGCGCCCGCGGGCGGCGACGGCAATCCGCCGCACGTCGTGGTCATCACCGCCTTCGGCTCGATCGAGACGGCGAAGCGCGCGCTCAAGCTCGGCGCCCACGACTACATCACCAAGCCCTTCGAGATCGACGATCTCCTCGTCGCCGTCGAGAAGGCGGTCGACGAGCGCACGCTGCGGCGCGAGGTCGCGCGGCCCTATCGCTTCGAGAACATCATCGGCAAATCGGCGCCGATGCAGGACGTGTTCGCGCTCATCCGTCGCTTGTCGGGATCGTCGGCGAACGTCCTCATCACCGGCGAGAGCGGCACCGGCAAGGAGCTGGTCGCGCGCGCGCTGCATTTCAACTCGCCGCGCGCGAAGAAGCCGTTCGTCCCGGTCAACTGCGCCGCCATCCCCGACACCTTGCTCGAGTCGGAGCTGTTCGGCTACAAGCGCGGCGCCTTCACCGACGCGCGCACCGATCGCCAGGGCCAGTTCGTCGAGGCCGACGGCGGCACCATCTTCCTCGACGAGATTGGCGATCTGCCGCCGCAGCTGCAGGCAAAGCTGTTGCGCGTCCTGCAAGAGCGCGAGCTGCGGCCGCTCGGCGCGGCCCGCCCCGAGAAGGTCGACGTGCGCGTCTTGTCGGCGACCAACCGCGATCTGGCGCAGCGCATGAGCGAAGGCGCGTTTCGCGAGGATCTCTTCTATCGCTTGAACGTGATCGAAGTGATGCTGCCGCCCTTGCGCGATCGCGCCGAGGACGTGCTGCCGCTGTCCGATCACTTCTTGACCGAGGCGGCGGCGCGGTCGGGCAAGCGCATCATCGCGTTCACGCAGGCGGCGCTCAAGATCCTTCTGGCGTATCCCTGGCCGGGCAACGTGCGCGAATTGGAAAACGTCGTCGAGCGCGCGGTGGCCCTGGCCGAGGGCGATCAGATCGGCCCCGACGATCTGCCGCCGCAGGTGCGCGAGCGCCGCTCGTCCGACGTGCTCGCCGGCGCCTTGGCGCGCGGCCTGACGCTGGCGGAGCTCGAGCGCGAGTACATCAATCGCGTGCTGCAGGCCGAGGGCGGCAACAAGACGCGCGCGGCGCAGCGGCTCGGCCTCGATCGCAAGACGCTTTATCGCAAGCTCGAGGAATACGGACGCGCTCCGGGCGAGCCGGGAGCGCCGGGCGAAGTCGTCGACGAGCGGCAGAGCGAACGCAGCGAGCGCAATGATCGCGACGCGCCGATGGAGCCGCAGCGCAACGAATCGACGATGCCAATTCCGCGCATCGACCCCGACAAAGAGTTCGACGACTAGCGCTTCGTTCGCTCAGAGCGCCGAGAGCGCGTTGACGACGATGATTGGCTGCAGCACCGAGTGCGCGGTCAACTCCGCCGGCGCCGGCTCGGGCCACGACAGGATCGCGGTGA
>DASXOU010000423.1:0-2412 GCA_036494045.1 Polyangia bacterium
TTCTTCTACGATCTCTTGAATGCCGACCTGACGGCCAAGTTCCCCGGCCTCACCTTCGTGCACGTCGCCGAGCAGGGCGCCATCACGGACGTGTTCAGCGACAACCAGCCGTCGGGCGCGCCGCTTCTCAAGACGCAGGTCGACGGCCTCGGCACCAGCTACACCGGCGACATCGTCATCACCATCACCATCGGCGGCAACGATCTGAACGCCCACGCGCTGCAGGCGATCTCGAACACCGACGCCAGCCTGCGCGCCGAGTTCGACGCGCACCTCGCCGCCGAGCTCGCCGAGCTGACCACGCCGGGCCGCCTCGGCAGCGGCAAGGTCTACGTCGTCCTCGCCAACATCTACGACTTCACCGACGGACAGGGCGACTTCGCCACCGTCATGTGCGGCCCCGGCGTCAACATCAGCGCGATGGCGGTCGCCACCGGCTTCGGCAACTGGAACGGCGTCATCGCCGACAACATCGGCAAGGTCGGCGGCGCCCTCTATGACATGCACGCCGACTTCCTCGGCCACGGTTACAACAACACCGACACCACGCAGATCTGGTACGACGCCGCCTCCTGCATTCATCCGAACGCGCTCGGCCACGACGCGATCCGAAAGGGCATCTACAAAGTCCTCACCGGGGACAGCCTGTAGCTGCTACGCTGGACGCTCGCATGCGTCTGGCCTCCGCCCTGCTCCTCGCCTTCGTCGCCGCCAGCTCCGTCGCGCACGCCGATCCGGTCACGCTTCGTCTCGCGACGATCGCGCCTACCGGCACCGGCTGGGCGCGCGAGTTCTCGGCCTGGGCGCGTGATATCGAAGCGGGCACGCACGGCAACCTGCGCATCAAGATCTACTTCGCGGCCATCGGCGGCGACGAGTTCACCGTGCTCGATCGGATCAAGCGCGAGCAGCTCGACGGCGCCATCGGCTCCGAGAGCTGCGTGCGGCTGGCGCCGTCGTTGAAGGTGACGCGCATCTTCGGGCTGTTCCAGAGCCGCGAAGAGTCGTTCTACGTGCTCACGCGCCTGGCGCCGCTGATCGACGCCGAGTTCTTGAAGCACGGGTTCATCAACCTCGGCGAAGCGACGCTCGGCGCCGAGCTCTTGTTCACGCGCGATCCGGTGCGCGACATGAGCGATCTGCGCAAGACGCTCTTGTGGATCTGGGACGACGACGTCGCCCTGCGCACGCAAGCGCCGGCGCTCGGCCTGCACGTGGTGGCCACGCCGCTCGACGCCGCCGCGCGCGCGTTCGACGACAAGAGCGTCGACGGGTTCATCGCGATCCCGACGGCGGCGCTGGCGTTCCAATGGTCGGCGCAAGCCAAGTACCTCACCAACCTCGATCTCAGCTATCGCAACGGCTGCGTCTTCTTCGCCAGCCGCGCGTTCGACGCGCTGCCGATCGAGTCGCAGCGCTACGTGCGCGAGGCGACGGGGAAGCTGCGCCAGCGGCTCGACGATCTGACGGTGCGGCAAGACGCCGCGCTCGTCGGCGGATTGTTCGCGCGGCAGGGATTGAAGACGGTGCCGGTGTCCGATCGTTTTCGTCTCGAGTTCTTTTCCGAGGCGCGCGAGATGCGCGCGCACATTGCGTCACAGCTGGTTCCGCAGAGGATCCTCGACGAGGTTTTGTCGTGGCTGGCCGATTATCGCGCCGAGCACGCGCTGTCGCCGACGACGCGCCGCTGAGTCATTTCGTCTCACCGCTAAGCGACTAGAAATTCTCGTCTCCGTCGCTGACGGAACAAGCTGCGCACGGTTGTCGTCTCTCCAGCATGGCGCGCACAGAGCTTTCGATCCTCGCGCTGGCAGCATGTCTGGGAGCGGCAGCCTGCGCCAAGCAAGGCGCGGCGTCGACCAATCCCGACGCCGGCGTCAACTTCCAGATCGATCCGCCCGCGGTCTACGTCGCGAAGGTGAAGAACATCCTCGTCGGGCTGCCGCCGACGGACGACGAGATCGCGCAGGTGTCGGCCGATCCGACCGCGCTCGGCGGGCTCATCGACGGCTGGATGCAGCTGCCCGAGTATCAGGCCAAGATGCTCGTCTTCTTCGAGCTCGCTTTTCAGCAGACCCAGATCACCGCCGCCGATTTCACCGACAACATCCCGCCCAACGGGCTCGGCTTCGGCGGGCAGATTCCGGCGCTTCTGCAGAACATCAAGGAGAGCTTCGCGCGTACGGCGCTGGCGATCGTGTCGAGCGGCCAGCCGATCACCAACGCGTTCACGACCAAGCAGATCATGATGACGCCGGCGCTGATGGAGCTCTACGCGTTCCTCGACACACGCTACGTCGACGACAACGCGGCGATCACCGATCAGTTCACCAAGGCCAATCCGAGCTTGACGATCACGCTCGAGGCCTCGGCGGGACCAATCGCGATCACCGACACGCTCGATCCGACGAG
>DASXOU010000424.1:0-3533 GCA_036494045.1 Polyangia bacterium
CGAGGAGCGCGTCGAGGGCTTTCGTCTCTTGCCGCGAGCCGACGCCGAGGAGCTCTTCTTCACGCTGGCGGCGCGCGATCAGTACGAGCTCATCATGGGGCTGCCGCCGGGCGACCGCCGCTCGTGGCTGCGCCTGCTCCCGCCCGACGACGCCGCCGACGTGATCCAGGAAGCGTCCGAAGAGGAGCGCGCCGGCATGATGGCGATGCTCGACGAGCAGACGCGCAAGGAAGTGACGGCGCTGCTCGCCTACGCCGAGGACGACGCCGGCGGGCTCATGAACCCGCGCTACGTGCGCGTGCGCCCCGACATGAGCGTCGACGAGGCGATCAGCTACCTGCGAAAACAGGCGCGCGAGCGCATCGAGACCCTGGCCTACGCCTACGTGTGCGACGCGCAGCAAAAGCTGCTCGGCGTGTGCTCGTTCCGCGATCTGTTCGCCGCGTTGCAAGGCAAGCTGGTGCGCGACGTGATGAAGAGCGACCTCATCACGGTGCTCGACACCGACGATCAAGAAGCGGTGTCGCGCGTGTTCTCCCAGCACGAGTTCGTCGCCGTGCCGGTCATCGACGCCGAAGGGCGCATGAAGGGCATCGTCACCGTCGACGACATCGTCGAGGTCGTGCAGGAAGAGGCGACCGAGGACGCGCAGAAGTACGGCGGTATGGAAGCGCTCGACGCGCCCTATCTCGACAACACCATCCCGCAGATGGTGCGCAAGCGCGGCGTCTGGCTGGCGGTCTTGTTCGTCGGCGAGATGCTGACGGCGACGGCGATGTCGCACTACGAGCACGAGATCGAGCGTGCGGTCATGCTGGCGCTGTTCGTGCCGCTCATCATGTCGTCGGGCGGCAACTCGGGATCGCAGGCGTCGACGCTGATCGTGCGCGCGCTCGCCGTCGGTGACGTGCGCATCCGCGACTGGTTCCGCGTGATGCGGCGCGAGCTCATCACCAGCCTTCTGCTCGGCTTCCTCCTGGCGTCGATCGGTCTCACGCGCATTCTCATCTGGTCCAAGGTGTTCCATTCGTACGAAGGGCACGGGCCGATCCTCGGCGTGACGGTGGGCATCAGCCTCGTCGGCGTGGTGATGTTCGGCTCGCTGTCGGGATCGATGCTGCCGTTTCTGCTGCGGCGCCTCGGGCTCGATCCGGCGTCGGCGTCGGCGCCGGCGGTGGCCACGCTCGTCGACGTGACCGGCCTCGTCATCTACTTCACCGTCGCCAGCATCGTGTTGCGCGGCGTGCTTCTGTAGCTTCGGCCGGCTTCGTCTACAATCGCGGGATGACCAGCTCCGAGCGTGTGTTCCGCGACGAAGCGTGGAAGAACGAGCGCATCATCAGCGCCCTGCGCGCGACGCTGTGGACGCTGGCCGGCGTGATCATCCTCGTCACGCAGGAGACGCAGTTCGGGCGCGTCAACATGCTCGGCGTCGTCTCGCTGGCGTGGGGCCTCGGCGCGGCGGCGTGCGGCGCCCTGTTCTTGCGGCGCCGCTATCATCCGCTGTTGCCGCTCGTCGCCACCATGCTCGACGTGCTCGTGTTGTGCATCGCCGTCGACGGGTCGCTGTCCGCCGGCATCTTCGCCGACAAGAGCCCGCGCTATCAGCAGCACCTCCTGTTCGGCTGTTTGTCGGCGTTCATGGTGACGCTGAGCGTGAACATGCTGCGCTTCTCCTGGCGGACGACGCTGGCGAGCGCGATCGTGGCCATCGCCGGATTCCTCGTGGTGCAGGCGCGCCACGGCGGGCTCGACGCCTTCAGCGTGGTCGACGTGATGCTGTTCGGCGCGCTGACGGTGCTGCTGGTGTACGCGGCCGAGCGCGGCGAGCGCGTCGTTCATCGCGTCAAGGAGCGCGACGCGTTCGCGCGCTTCTTGCCGGGGCCGGCGGTCGATCGGCTGACCGCCGATCCGTCGGCGCTGGCGCTCGGCGGCGAAGAGCAGGAGGCGACCGTGCTGTTCGCCGACATTCGCGACTTCACCACCATGTCCGAGGGCATGGCGCCGCGCGAGGTGGTGGCGCTGCTCAACGAATATTTCGCCGAGATGGTCGACGAGATCTTTCGCCACGACGGCATCCTCGACAAGTTCATCGGCGACGGCATCTGCGCCGTGTTCGGGCGGCCGCTGGCGGAGGCGGACCAGGCGCGGCGCGCGCTCTGGTGCGCGGCGGGGAGGCTGACGCGGCTCGAACGGCTCAACGTGACGCGCGCGGCGCGCGGCGAGCCGGCGCTGCGCATCGGCATCGGCGTGCACACCGGGCGTCTGGTGGCGGGGAACATCGGGTCGCCGCTGCGGCTCGAGTACACGCACATCGGCGACGCGGTCAACACGGCGAGCCGCATCGAGGGGCTGACCAAGGAGCTGGGCGCGGCCCTGGTGGTGTCGGAGACGACGTGGCGGCGCGGCGGCGAGGGGATGGTCGGGCGGGCGGTGGAGCCGGTGAGGGTCAAGGGGAAGGAAGAGCCGCTGAATGTGTTTGTCGTCGGGTGACGGCCGCGGCGCCAATCAAAACAGGCGACAGGCGACAGGCAGCCGGCGACTTCGCAAGCGCGCGAGAGGTGCTCAATCAAGAGCTCGCGCAACTCCACTTTCTAATCGCCGGCCGCCGGCCGCCTGTCGCCTGTTGAGCTTTCCGTAATCAGGCGGCGTCGAGGGCCGTGCGCAGCGGCAGCGGCGCCAACGCATGGTCGGTCGATCCTGTACGCTCGCATTCGCGCGCCCACATATAGAAGCAGGTCGCGTAGGCGATCTTCATCCAGCCGCTGACCGCCCAATACAGGTTCACGATCACCATCGACAACAGCGCGCCGATCGCCGGGTGGATGTGCGCGCCCGCGTGCAGCAGCACGTACGCCAGCGGGAAGCACACCGCCGCCACGATGTACGACGTGATCGACATCGCCACCACGCCCGCGCCGACGCCCGTCGGATCCTGATCCATCAGCGCCTTCGATCGCTTGAACGCGTCGCCGAACGACACGCCCTCGATCACCAGCGCCGGCATGATCACGTACGTCGCCGTGGTCCAGATCGCGCGCAGCACGCGCAGGATGATCTTCGACACGACGTCGTTGCGCTCGCGCGCGTAGGTCGACGCGACGTCGAGCAGCGCCGACACCGCCGCGAACGTGACCACGCCGGGCAGCGCCTTCTTCACGCGCGGGATCGCCGTCGACATGGAGGCCTCACCGGTCATCGCGTAGTCGTACATGAGCGACGCCGTGATCGAGTTGCACGCGTAGTCGATGAAGTAGAGTAGGAACGCCTCGGCGCCCATCACGGCGTAGAAACCGCCGCGCGAATGCACGAAGAACTCGAGCACCGTGAACGCGGCCATGATCGGCGTGGTGGCGAGCACGTCCCACACGAGCGGCTTGAGCAGCGCCTTGCGCGTGCGCGCGAGCGTGAAGATCTGCGCCATGAACGCGAGCGCGCGCGAGAACGAGCCGAACGCGCCCTTCGCCGGCGGCCTATACGGCTGCGCGCTCGCGTTCGCATTCGCCGTCGCGCCCGTCGCCGCTGCTGCCGCG
>DASXOU010000425.1:0-4367 GCA_036494045.1 Polyangia bacterium
CGCGCGCTCGTGGCGATACCAGCCGGCGAGCGGCGTGTCGTCGGTCATGCCGAGCGCGCCGTGCACCTGGATGGCGCGGTCGAGCACCTTGCCGAGCACGTCGGCGACGAAGAACTTGATGAGCGAGATCTGCTCGCGCGCTTCGTAGAGCCCATGCGTGTCGATGGTCCAGGCCGCGCGCAGCACCATCAGGCGCGCGGCGTCGATCTCGGCGCGGCTCTCGGCAATCCACGACTGCACGATCTGCTTGGTGCCGAGCGACTTGCCCGGCGACAATTCGCGCGACGCCGCGCGCGCGCACATGAGCTCGAACGCGCGCTCGCAGATGCCGATCCAGCGCATGCAGTGATGGATGCGTCCCGGCCCGAGCCGCTCCTGCGCGATCAGAAAGCCGGCGCCCTCTTGTCCGAGGAGGTTGGCCGCCGGCACGCGCACGTCGCGATAGCGCACCTCGGCGTGCGACGCGTAGTCGTCGCCGGGCTCGCCCATGACCGAGATGTTGCGCACGATCTCGAAGCCGGGCGCATCTGTCGGCACGATGATCTGCGAGGCGCGCGTGTGCGGATCGCCGTCGGGGCTGGTCACCGCCATCACGATCGCGAAGGCCGCGCCGTCGGCCGACGAGGTGAACCACTTGTGCCCGTTGATGACGTAGGTGTCGCCGTCGCGCCGCGCCGTCGTGGCCAACAGCGTCGGGTTCGATCCCGGCAGCTCGGGCTCGGTCATCGAGAAGCAGCTGCGCACCTCCCCGCGCGCCAGCGGCTCGAGCCAGCGCCGCTTCTGCTCGTCGGTGCCGTGCGAGATCAGGATCTCCATGTTGCCGGCGTCGGGCGCCTGGCAGTTGAAGAGGTAGTGCCCGATCGGCGTGCGCCCGAGCCGCTCGGAGACCTGGCCGTGCTCGAGCAGCGTCAGCCCCATGCCGCCGTGCGCGCGCGGCAGCTGCGGCGCCCACAGCCCGAGCTCCTTGACGCGCTGACGGAGCTTGCCGAGCTCGGGCAGCATCGCGCGAAAGCTGCCGTGGAAGCGCGACTCGAGCGGAACGGCTTCGTCGCGGATGAAGCGTTCGATCTTGTCGAGGGTCGGCTGCAGCGTCGCGCTCGGCGCAAAGTCCATGCGCGCAGCATACTCGATCGGGTCAGCGGTGGCAGCGCTCCAGGGCCGCGCGCGCGGCGCGTTGCACGCCGCCGTCGGCGTCGCGGGCGCCCCTTTGCAGCGCCGGCGCCGCGCCGTCGGGACAGAGCTTGCCGATCGTGTCCATCGCCGCCGCGCGCACCGCCGGCGAGAGCGGCTCGTTGGCCGCTTCGCCGAGCGCCACGAGCACCGGCCGCGAAGTATCGCCGGTGCGCTCGAGCGCGCGCGTGCACGCGGTGACGAGGCCGACGAGGTGGCCCTCTTCGTCGGGGGCGGCGAGATCGCGGAGCGTGTCGTCGATGGTGGCGGCCAGCGCGTGCGCCGCCTCGGCGCCGCCATGCTTGGCCACCAGCGCCGCCGCCAGCTCGCGCACGGCGATCGGCTGCCGCTTCTCCGCCAGCACTGCGGTATACGTCGCAAGCGGCACCTCGGCGCAATGGGCCAGCGCCGCCAGCGACGCGCGCCGCACCTCCTCGGCCGGATCGGCGCCCGCCATCGACTTGCCCTCGCCGCTGACCGCGCGCAAAAGCGGCGCGCGCGCCTCACCGTGCGCGCGGCAAGCCAGCGCGAGCGCCTCGGCCGCCGTGCGCCGCACCATCGGCCACGCGTCGCCGCCGAGCGCGCGCGTCCCGAGCGGCAGCGCGTCGGCCGTGCCGCTCGCCGCCGCCAGCGCCGCCTTGCGCACGCCCGCGTCGGCGTCGCCGGCGCCCGCTTGCACCGTCGCTGCCGCGCCCGACACGCGCGCCGCCGCCGTCATCGCCGCCGCGCGCACCTCGGCCGCCCGGTCGTGCGCGGCCTCGCCGAGCGCGCCCGCCAGCTTCGGATCGCCGAGATCGCCGACGGCGCGCACCAGGCGCAGGCGCAGCGCGAAGCCGTCCTTCGGCGCGCGCGCCCACGCAGACGCGATCGCCGCCGCGCCCTCGGGCCTGGCGACGCCGCGCCGCGCGGCCATTCCGATCGAGCGCGCCAGATCGCCGACCCGCCCCTCGTCGGCGGCGGTAGCCGCGCTCGATTCGACGAGCGCCGACTCGACCAGCGCCGGCGCCGCCCGGTAGACGCGCGCCAACGACTGCATCGTCGCTGCGCGCACCACCGCGTCGCCCTTGCCCGCGCCGGCGACCAGCGCCGTCGCCGCCTCGGGCACGCCGCCGAGCTGCCCGAGCACGAGCGCCGCATCCGCGCGCGCCTCCGCCGTCTGCGACTCGTCGCCGTACACGCGGATCGCCTCTTTGGCGCCGGCCGCGCCCATCTTGCCCAGCGCCGCCACGATGAGCGCGCGATCGGCGCCCTCGGCCGTCTCCAGCGCCTTTCCAAGCGCCGCCGCCGACTCCTCCGATCCGATCGTCGCCAGGATCTGCAGCAGCCGCCGCCGCCCCAGGCCCTGCGCCGTCGGCAGCGCCGCGCCCACCAGCCGCGCCGCCTCGAGCCCGCGCTCGACGAGCAGATGCGCCGCCCCGTCGGCGTTCGCACGCATCTCCGCCACGTCGCCGACCAGCCGCTCGAGCCCCGCCGGCCCGTCGACCTCGGTGAACACGCGCACCTCGCCGAGCGTGTTGGCGCGCGCGTCCGGCTCGAGCACCGCGACGCTCATGCAGGTCGTCGCCGCGCGCGCCGGCAGCGTCACCCACTGCATCCCCGCGCCGAGCGCGACGGCAAACTGCTGTTCCGGCAAGGGTCCGAGGATCAGCGCCACCGACTTCGGCGCCTCCTTGCCCGGCACGATCTCGACGGCACGGACTTCGTGCGCGCCCGCCTCGGTCCGCGCCGTCACCCACGCGCCCTTGGCCGCCGGTCCGAAGCCGGCGTGCCACACCGTTTCCGGGTTGCCGTCCTCGAGCTCGCGCGGCGCGCCCAGCCGATCGGCGCGCGCTTCGCCGGTGGCGTCGGTCGACGCGGCGGTGAAGCGGAAGAGGCCGAGCGGCGGCCCGGCGAGCCCGCTCGGCGCCGTCGCCGTCGCGTGCAGCCGCGTCCCCACCGGCGCCTCGTCGGTGACGCCGCGAAACCGCTTGCCCGCAAAGTCCCAGCGCTCGGGAAACAGGAGATCGTCGCCGTCGCAGCGCGAAAATCCCGGCGCCGTCTGGTAGCGCACGATCCCCGCGTCGTCGACGCGCAAGCGCAGCGCCGAATCGCCGTCGCGCGTCGTCCCCGTCGGCCCGACCACGATCTTCTCCTTGCCGCCGTCGCCGAGCACCGCCTCGATCGCGTGGTCGTGCCCGAGCTCGACCCGCGCGTGCACCACGACGTGCCCTTCGACTCCGACGATGCGGACGTCGGCGTGCACGATCGGCGAACGCGCGCCCAGCGCTACGCGCGCCCGCTCGCGCCCATCGGCGTCATCGACCACGAGCGTGCCGTCGCGCTCGATGAACGCGCGATCCGCGCGCCCATCGCCGTCGACGTCGCCGCGCGCCTCGGCCAGCGGCGGCGGCGGCACCGGCTGCGCCGCCATCAGAAGCGGCAGGAGCGCGACGACCGTGCGCCGTAGCATCGCCGTGTTATAGCACTCCGAGTCGTGCGCGCGTCCGACTTCGACTTCGAGCTTCCCGCCGCCAGCATCGCGCAGGCGCCGCTCGCCCGCCGCGACGACGCGCGCCTCTACGTCCTCGATCGACAGAGCGGCGCCGTCGAGGATCGTCACGTGCGCGACCTGCCGGCGCTCCTGCCGGCCGGCGCGCTCGTCGTGGTCAACGACACGCGCGTCCTCCGTGCGCGCCTCGCCGCGACCAAGCCGACCGGCGGCGCCGTCGAGCTGCTCCTCGTAGAGCCCATCGACGGCGATCGTTGGCGCTGCCTCGGCGGCGCGTCGAAGCCGATCCGCCCCGGCCCGTTGACGCTCGCCGGCGACGACGCGCCTGGCGCCCAAGTCCTCGCCGTCGACGGCAAATGGGTCGACGTCCGCTTCTCCGGCGACATCCTCGCCTACGCCGAAGCCCACGGCGACGTCCCGCTGCCGCCGTACATCAAGCGCGCCGCGCCCGACGACGCCGACCGCGATCGCTATCAAACGATCTTCGCGCGCAGCCCCGGCGCCGTCGCCGCGCCGACCGCGGGCCTGCACTTTACCCCCGAGCTCGGGGCCGCGCTCGAGGCGCGCGGCATCCGGCGCGCGACCATCACGCTGCACGTCGGTCCCGGCACCTTCGCGCCGCTCGGCGACGGCGAGCTCGACGCCGAGACGCTCCACGCCGAGCGCTACGAGATCCCGGCCGCGACGGCGTGCGCCATCGCCGAGACCC
>DASXOU010000426.1:0-2597 GCA_036494045.1 Polyangia bacterium
TTCTTGCCGTAGAACGTCGATCCCTCGGCGGTGATGAGTCCGGGCGACGACGGCCGCGTCGACGAATTGACGTGGATCTTGTCCTCGTCCGCCGACAGCGGCAGCGCGCCCGTCATCCCCGTGCGCTGCACCGGAATCGACGGCATCGAGGCGCGCCGCCCTTGAATCGCGCCGGTGTCGAACAGCCGCGGCTTCGACGACTCCTCGCCCCACGTCGACGACATCACGTCTTCGGACGGCTTGAGCCCGAGCACCGCCGCCACCGCCGAGCCGCGACCCTTGGCTGACTTGGTCAGCTCGTACTCCAGCGCGCCCATCGTCTGCGGGCGCCGATCGGGATCGCGCTCGAGGCAGCGCATCACGACTTCCTCGAGCGCCTCGGGCACGTCGGGATTGAGCTCGCGCGGCGGCGTCGGCGACTCGGTCGCCTTCTTGGCGAGGATCTCCATCACGTTGGCGCCGTGATGCGGCGGATCCGCGGTCAGCATCTCGTACAAGATCGCGCCGACCGAGTAGATGTCGACGCGTCCGTCGATCGCTTTGCCCGCCGCCTGCTCGGGCGCCATGTACTCGGGCGTGCCCATGGCGATGCCCGGCGTCGTCAGGCGGCGCGGCGAGTTCTGGTTGCCCATGTCCTGCTTGGCGATGCCGAAGTCGAGCACCTTGACGAAGTCGGGCACGCCCTCGCGCGAGACGAGGAAGATGTTCTCGGGCTTGAGATCGCGGTGGATGATGCCGGCCGCGTGCGCCGCCGAGAGCGCGCGGCACACCTGCGTGCCGATGGCGACGACGCGATCGGGCGCGACCCGCCGCTCGTGCCGCAACACCTCGCCGAGATCGAGCCCGTCGAGCCGCTCCATGACGAAGTAGACGTCGCCGTCGGCCGTGGTGCCCGAGTCGGTGACGTCGACGATGTTGGGATGCCCGACCTTCGATGCCGCGCGCGCCTCGCGACGAAAACGCGCCACCAGATCGGCCTGCCGCGAGAACTGCGGATGCAAGACCTTGAGCGCGACCTTCTTGCCGATCTCGACGTGCTCGGCCTCGTAGACCGCGCCCATGCCGCCGGTGCCGAGCACGCGCTCGATGCGATAGCGCCCGTCGACGACGGTGCCGACGAGCTGCTCGGGCGCCGGCACCTCTCCCGAGTCATCGCGTGGCGCCGGCGCGCGCGCGGCCGCGGCCCCGCGCGTCGGGCCGGCCGGCGTCAGCGCCACGCCACGCGGCGCATGCGTGACGGTGAGCTCGTCGTCGTCGCCCTCGAGCAGGTTGCCGCTGCGAATCATCGAGCGGATCGGCGGCGGCGACGGCGGACGATTGTTCGACGGCGGCGCCGGCTTGACGCCCGGCAGCGGCCGCGCCGCGCCCGCGCCGCCGTTGGCCCCGCGCAGCCCCGGCAACGGCGGCGGCACCGGCCGGGCCGGCTCGATCACCGCCGCCGGCCGCTTCACGCGCCGCGTGGCCGGATCCTCGTCGAGGGTGTCGTTGATCTCGAGCGCGTCGGCGGCCTCGCGCATCATCGCCGGGATCGCCGGCCGCGTCGGAGGATCGCCACCGCGATCGGCGCGCGCCTCGGCGCGATCCATCGGCGAGCGCGAGGGCAACGCGCGCTCGAGCCCCGATCGCGACGCGCGCAGCTTCGGCAGCTCCTCGCGCAACAGGCGCTCGCGCTCGGCCGCCTCGCGCTTGATCTCGTCGCCGAACAGATCCTTCAGGAACGACGCCACGCGCGACGAATCGGTCCCCGGCGCGATCCGCGCCAGCTCGTCCTGGAGCGCCTTGCGAAACTCCTCGGCCGTCGAGTAGCGCTGATCGCGCTCGGTCGCCAGCGCCTTGAGCGACACCGCGTCGATCGACGGCGGCAGCCCGCGCGTCAGATGCGACGGCGACTCGACGCGCGGATGGCGCGCCTGATCGAGGTTCTTGACCGCGTCGTCGCTGGTGTCGTGCAACGGCCGCCCGGTGAGCAGCTCCCACAAGATCACGCCGGTGGCGAAGATGTCGGTGCGCGCGTCGGCCTGCTCGCCGCGCGCCTGCTCGGGCGCGAGATAGGCGATGCGCCCGTAGACGATGCCGGGCGCGGTCTTCTCGTTCTTCAGGATCGAGCGCGCCAGCCCGAAGTCGGTGACTTTGACCTCGCCGTGAAAGCTGATGAGGATGTTGGGCGGCGCGATGTCGCGATGCACCAGGCCGAGCCCGCCGTAGTTGTGCGCGTAGTCGAGCCCGCGCGCGATCTCGCGCACGACGTAGAGCGCGACGTCGAGCGGGATGCGCGAGCGCCGCTCCGCCGTGCGGTTCCACACCGCGCGCAGATCGCGCCCTTCGATGAGCTCCATGGCGATGTAGAGCTCGTCGTCGACCTTGCCGGCGTCGAACACCTGCACCAGGTTCGTGTGGTTGAGCCGGACGGCGACCTTGGCCTCGTCGAGCAGGCGCGCCGTCAGCCCGGGCGCGTCACGATCTTCGGGGACCTTCTTGACCAGGCACAGCTTCTCGGCGCCGCCCAGATCGCCGTGGGCCGCAAGGTAGATCTCGCCCATGCCGCCGCGCGCAAATGGGCGCAACAGCGCGTACTTGCCGAACATACGAGGGAAGCG
>DASXOU010000427.1:0-5778 GCA_036494045.1 Polyangia bacterium
ACGTCGATCGCACCGCCGAGCTGCTCAAGGCGCGTGGCGTGCCCGCGCCGCGCCAGCCGGGCGGCGTCCTCGTCGCCGGCGAGCCGGTCGCGGCCGCGCGCGTCGCCGCGGAATTGCGGCAAAAGGGCGAGCGCGCCGTCCTCGACCTCGACGAGCCGGCCGCGTCCGACGCCGAGCTTTGCCGCCGCGCCGCCGCCCGCGAGCTGTCGCGAATCGCCGTCGCCGAAACCAAAGATGGTGGGGCGACAATCCGATGGCTCGGCGAAGGCTCTTAGGCTAGGGTGTAGCCCGAATCATGGCCAACGTGGTGATCGTCGGCGCCCAGTGGGGCGACGAAGGCAAAGGCAAGGTCGTCGACCTCTACACCGAGTTCGCCGACGTCGTGTTCCGCTACGGCGGCGGCGCCAACGCCGGCCACACCCTCGTCGTCGACGGGCAGAAGCTGGTGACGCACCTGATCCCGTCGGGCGTCCTGCGCGGCCGCGGCAAGAAGTGCGTGCTCGGCGACGGCATGGTCATCGATCCCAAGGTGCTCCTCGAGGAGCTGGGCGAGTGCAAGGCGCGCGGCCTCCTCGGTGACGATCGCGACCTCGTCATCGGCAAGCACGCGCACGTCATCCTGCCGCTGCATCGCGAGATCGACTCGGTGCGCGAGCAGGGCAAAGCGGCGATCGGCACCACCAAGCGCGGCATCGGCCCCGCATACGAGGCCAAGATGGCCCGCCGCGGCGTGCGCATGAGCGATCTCCTCGACGGCAAGCGCTTCCGCATGCTCTACGAGCGCAACGTCGAGGAAGTGGGCGACTGGCTCTCGCGTCGCGGCGTCACCGTCGCCGGCGTCGACGAAGTGAGCGCCGAGTACATGGGCTACGCCGACCAGCTGCGCCGCTACGTCGGCGACGCCTCCCGCCTGGTGCACGACGAGATCAAGCGCGGCCGTCACGTGCTCTTCGAAGGCGCCCAGGGCGCGCTCCTCGACGTCGACCACGGGACCTACCCGTTCGTCACCTCGTCGTCGACGCTGGCGGCGGGCGCGTGCACCTCGGCGGGCATCGGCCCGACGGCGATCACCAGCGTCATCGGCATCGCCAAGGCGTACACGACGCGCGTCGGCGGCGGGCCGTTTCCGACGGAGCTGACCGATGCGCTCGGCTCCCGGCTGCGCGAAGCCGGCGGCGAATACGGCGCCACCACCGGCCGTCCTCGTCGCTGCGGCTGGCTCGACGTGGCAGCGCTGCGGCTGGCGGTGCGCTGGAACGGCCTTTCCGGCCTGGCGCTGACCAAGCTCGACGTGCTGCGCGGCATGGGGCGCGTGAAAATCTGCGTCGGCTACACCGTCGAGGGCGAGTCGTTCGACGAGCTGCCCACCGACCCGGGCGAGATCGATCGCGCCGTGCCGGTCTACGAGGAGCTCGAGGGTTGGGACGCCGACACGCGCGAAGTGCGCGACTTCGGCGAGCTGCCGCCGGCGGCGCAGAAATACGTGCGTCGCATCGAGGCGCTCGTCGGCGTCGACTGCGCGCTGATTTCCGTGGGACCCGGTCGGGCGGAGACGATCGTCATCCGAAACCCGTTTCGCTAGGCCAAGGATCTTGACGCGGCCCGTGTCGAATGGAGTAAGGTCGGGCAAGTGCTTGCGAATCAAGAAGGACGCGCCTAAAATGTCGTGTTCATTCCATGAAGGGGCCCCATGAAGATCGTTTGCGATAACTGCGCGACGAAGTACTCGATCGCGGACGAGAAGGTTCGCGGGAAGGTCTTCAAGATCCGTTGCAAGAAGTGCAGCCACATCATCGTCGTTCGTGGTGGCGCCGACGGCAACGTGGAGGCGTCGTCGCGCGACGCGGCTCCGGCGGCCGACGCCGGTGGATTTCCCGGCGGCGACGATCAGCAGACGATCGCCGCGCGCGGGGGCACGCCGTCCGCGGGCGTACCGTCGGCAGCGACGGGCGGCTCGGGCGATCAGGTGTGGCACCTCGTGATCGATCGCGAGCAGGTCGGTCCGTTGTCGGTCGCCGAAGTGCGCATGAAGTTCTCCGGCGGCGAGATCGACGTCGAGACCTACGCGTGGCGCGAAGGCTTCGGCGATTGGCTGCGCCTCGGATCGATCGAAGACTTCCGCGATCTCGGCGGCGCCGCTCCGGCGCGTGACGAGGGCGCGACGCGACGCACCGACTCGGCCGATCTGTTTGCCGGCGCCGGCGGTGGCGAGGACGCGCCGCCTTCCGAGCCGGCCGGCGATCTGTTCGGCGGCGGCGGGGCGCCTGCGTATTCGTCGTCGCCGCAGCCGGCGGCCGAAGCCGACGTGTTCGGCGGCGGCGGCGGCGGCGGTGGCCTGTTCGGCGCGCCGTCGGCGGCGCCGGCTCCGCGCGCGGCACGGACCTCGTCGCCCGGCTTCGCCGCGTCGGCGGCGCCCGCGGCGGCGCAGCACGAGGACGGTGGCGTCGACGTGCGGCCGATGACCGGCCAGCGCAACGAGAACTCGGTGCTCTTCTCGCTCAACAATTTGCAGGCGCTGGCGACGGGCGGCGGCGGCAAGTCGTCGTCGGCGGCCGAGCCGCGTCCGGGATTCGCGAACTCGCAGACCGAAGGGTCGGGCCTCATCGACATTCGCGCCATGGCGGCGTCGACGCTGGCGGCCTCGCCGTCGTCGCCCGGACCGTCGGGCGCCAGGGGCGAAGAGCTGCCGGGCCTCGGCGCGGCGCCGGTCTTCTCGCCGATGGCGGCGCCGATCCTGATGCCGGCGGCGCCGTCGGGCCCGCCGAAGTGGATGTTCGCCATCCTCGGCGTCGGCGTGCTCGCGGTCATCGGCATCGTCGTCGTCGGCATCTTGCTGCTGATGAAGAAGCCGGAAGCGACGGTGGTGGCCGCGAACGTGCCCAACCCGGCGACGGCAGGTGCGCCGGCAGTGGCGGCGGGCGGGACGCCGGCGGCGGGAGCCCCGGCAGCGGCGGCGGCGGGAACGCCGGCGGCCGCGGGAACGCCGGCAGCGGCGGCGGGAACGCCGAGCGCGCCGGTCGCCGAGAAGGAAGAGAAGAAGCACACGGGCAAGGGCTCGGCGTCGAAGGAGCACGGCACCAAGGTCGCCAAGGCCGACACCGCGCCGGCCACGAAGGCGGAATCGGCGCCCAAGGCCGAGGCGCCGGCCGCGCCTGCGCCGGCAAAGAAGGGCAAGCACGACGCCCTCGACGATCTATTGAACGACGCCAGCCCCGGCGAGAAGCCGGCCGCGGCGCCGAAGCGGCACGAAGCGGCGGCGGCGCGTGAAGAGGCGGGCGGCGGCGACGACTCGAGCCTGCCCGAGACGCTCGATCGCAGCGCCGTCGTCGGCGGCATGGGCAAGGTCAGCGGCCGCGTGCGTGGCTGCTTCGACCAGTATCACGTGCCCGGAACGGCCAACGTCGCCATCACGATCTCGCCGAGCGGGCGCGTGTCGAGCGCCAACGTCACCGGCGTGTTCGCCGGCACGCCGACCGGCGACTGCGTGGCCAAGTCGGTCAAGTCCGCCTCGTTCCCCAAGTTCCGCGGCGCGGCCGTCTCCATCGTCTACCCGTACGTTTTCCGCTAGCCGCTAGCCCTTCCTCTTTCGCAGCCACCAGGCGACGATCGCCGCGGCGCCGAGCGCCGGCAGCACGAACCAGGGAAATTTGCGTGCGGGCTTGGCCGGCGCCGGCGCGGGCGCAGCCGGGCCTGCAAATACCACGGTGATTGACCGATCCTCGAGCGCCGAAAACTTCGGCCCGCGAAAGAGGAAGCGCGTCTCCTTCTCGCTCGAGGCGCCGTCGGGCGCGCCGCGATGCGAGGTCACGATGCGCGTCGCCGGCGACTCCTCGACGCGGATCTCGGTCTCGCCGAGCTGCGCCTCGGGCGTGGCGTCGTCGATGCGCAGCGTGTGCTCGCGCGCCGGAGTGAGCGGCACGAGCGCGACCAGGTCGACCGAGAACGGGCTCGGCCCCACTTCGTTGCCGGCGAGGCCGACGTTGGGCGCGTCGAACGCCGGCACCACGCGCTTACCGTCGACGGTGAGCTGTAGACCGACCAGCACCGCCTGCTCGACCTTCTTGCCGATGGCGCGCGTCTCGTCGGCGTCGAGGAGCCCATTGGCGTTGCCGTCGGCGGCCTTGCGCCACTCGGCCGCCGGCGCCGGTCCGACCATGGTCGTGTGCGCGAGCCGCAGCTCGTCCGGTCCGACCAAATCGATCTTGATGTAGCGATTCACCGTCGACGGCGCGTACTCGGGATGCGCGTCGGCGGCGCCGATCGCGACCAAAAGAGTGCACACGACCGTCGCAGTTCTGTTGACGACGTGGAATCGGTTTGCGATGCTGCCGCGCAATCGCAACGGAGGGTAGCATGCGTCGCCTCCTCATCGCGTCCACGATCGTCGTCGCTGCCGTCGGATGCGGCAACGACAAGAAGAATCCGTTCGCGCCG
This sequence comes from Polyangia bacterium, assembly GCA_036494045.1. Taxonomy (GTDB): domain Bacteria; phylum Myxococcota_A; class Polyangia; order Palsa-1104; family Palsa-1104; genus JAQBQH01. The sequence continues at coordinate 4,435 of DASXOU010000427.1, forward strand.
GTCCCGGAATGCATGGGCCCGTCAATCGTGCCGTTCATGGGCATGCGCAGCATGGTCGTGTCGTCGCTGGCCATCGCCGACGCCGACGAAGGCTTCGACCTCGACGGCGACGGCAAGGTCGACAACAAGCTGTCGCCGCTCGGCTCGCTGGCCAACGACACGATCAAGATGTCGTTCACGCAGAAGCACGACATCATCCTGCCGATGGAGCTCTTCGGCTACGAAGGCAGCGACAACATCTGCACCAAGTTCGACTTCTACGTGGGCCAGTTCAACCAGGACATGGACGGCGACGGCAAGGACACGCAGTGGACGCCGGGCTCGGGCGACTGCGACGACACCGATCCCAACGTTCATCCCGGCGCGACCGAAGATCTCACCAACCGCGTCGACGATGACTGCGACGGCTACGCCGACAACGCGACGCCGGGATCGAAGCCCACCGACACCATGGACCTCGACGGCGACGGCTATTCGCTGGCGCAGGGCGACTGCGACGATCGCAACGACGCCGCGCACATCGCCGAGGCGCAGGCGCGCCATCCGGGCGCGATGGACATCTGCGGCGACGGCATCGATCAGGATTGCGACGGCATCCCCGACAACGATCCGTCGTGCGATCCGTTCAAGAGCAACGACGCGACCGTCGACGTGCAGTCGGTGTCGTTCGATTCGGCGATGAATCCGCTGATCACGTTCAAGGACGGCAGCGTCAAGATGAGCACGCTCAGCGCCGGGCCCGACAAGTTCCAGCTGAATGTGCCGTTCCAGAAGGACATCACGCTCAACCTCGATCTGACGGGCGCGCGCGTGCAGATGGATCTCGTCGACGCGGGTGGGTTGACGAGCGTGCCGGCGCTCGGCGCCGACGGCAAAGCGGGCGGGCGGCTCGGCGGCGTGTTGTCGGCGGTGACGTTGGCGCAGATCAACGGCATCAATGCGGGCGGCGTCATCAAACCCGATCAGTCGCTGCTCGACGCCGTGTTCGCCGGCGCGGTCGGCACGGTGCTCGGGCTCGACCAGGACAAGGATCAGCATTATCTGCCGGACATCGACGTGGACGGCGACGGGATCGAGGCCTTCTGGCAGGCGAACCCGCCGACCGACGGCAGCTCGCCGCACGTCGATACCTGTCGCGACGGCGACGGCACGATCATCATGGGCACCGATTGCCCGTTGGCGAAGGACGCCAAGGGCAACTATCGCTTCGTCGACGGCTTGTCGGCGGCGCTGAAGTTCACCGCCGTGCCCGCGAAGTTGGGTACAGTGGTCGCCAAATAATCGAGGAGCGAGCGTGGCTACCGAGGTCAAGGCGCACATCACCGGCACCGTCTGGAAGATCGA
>DASXOU010000428.1:0-2013 GCA_036494045.1 Polyangia bacterium
CCCATCCTCGCGCCGCTCCAGCCGCTCAAGAAGTACGTCACCGTCATGTCGAACGTCAGCTATGCGCAGGCGGGCCTGATGAACGCCAATCCCAGCCACGGCCAGCTCTGCCAGGCCATGGTGACGTGCGCGATCCCGGACCTCAACCCGGCGGTCGCCCATGCCGGCGTGTCGGTCGACCAGGTCATCGCGGGCGCCATCGGCACGGCGTCGACCTTCAAATCGCTGCAGGTCGGGCTGTCGACGATGGACTCGTACACCGACGGCACCCACCCCGCGAACTCGCGCAGCCTCTCGTGGGCGTCGGCGACCGAGCCACTCTACAAGGTCATCAACCCGCAGGCGGTGTTCGACAGCCTCGTAGGGCCCGCCAAGGCCGCGGCCGGCACGTCGACGGCCGCCGATCCCGCGGCCATGAAGCGGCAGATGCTCGAGAAGAGCGCGCTCGACTACATCGCGGCGGAGGCGACGTCGCTCAAGGGGCGGCTCAGCCAAAGCGACGGCGTGCGCCTCGACGGTTTCCTGGCGTCGGTGCGCGACATCGAGGGCCGCGTGCTGAACGTCAACACGCAGCTCACACAGGGCTGCATGGTCGGCACGCGGCCGCCGCTGGCGTACACGACGAGCGCCTTCGTCGGCTCGGGGAGCGGCACGGTCATGGCCGGCTACGACCGAAACGCGCACGCCGACGTCATGATCGACCTCGTCGTCATGGCGCTCCAGTGCGACCTCACGCGCGTGGTGAGCTTCATGCTCGATGACGCGCGCAGCGACTTTCCGTACATCTTCCTCAAGCTGCGCAACTTCACGACGGCCGGATCGGTCGAGGCGACGAAGTCCGTGACGAACGGCAACATCTCCTCGGGTCTCGCGGGCTTCCACGGCCTCCAGCACGCCGGCGACACGAACGACGGCTTCGCGACCATCAACTATTGGCTCACGGCGAAGGCGGCGGCGCTCGCCACCAAGCTCATGACGTCGGGCGAGGGCGGGACGAACATCCTCGACAACACGACGATCCACTACGGCAGCGGCATGCACGGCGGCAACCACCAGGGCATCAACCTGCCGCTCGCCCTCATCGGCGGCCACGGCGGCGCTTTGAAGACGAACGCCTACATGCCCTGGCCGCAGAAACAGACGCTGCAGAACGTGCACCTGACGATCATGCAGAAGGTCTTCGGCATGGCGAGCCAGACCTCGTTCGCGGGCAGCACGGGCATCGCGACCGATCTCGTCGCCTGACGCACGTCGCCGCGGCGCCGCGCTCCCCGGTCGCCGTCGCGCAGCGGGCGATTCCGGGTGACGGATGACGTCGCTCGGCGCAGATTGAACGCGCATGGTGAATCGCCGCACGAAGATCATCGCCACCGTCGGTCCGGCGCAGGACCCGCCGGGCGCGCTCGAGCGGCTGCTCGACGCCGGCGTCGACGTGCTGCGCATCAACCTGTCACACGCCCCGCCGCGCCAGCAGGCGGCGCGCGTAAGGCGGGCGCGCGCCCATCGGCCCGACGTGGCCGTGCTCGTCGATCTCGCGGGGCCCAAGCTGCGCCTCGGGGAGCTTCCGGCCGACCTCGCGATCGCCGAGGGCGAGACCGTGATCCTGGGGGCGGGCGGCGTGCCCGTGGGCGACCCGACGCTGTTCGAGCGCGTGCGCGCGGGCGATCCCATTTACATCGCCGACGGCACGATCGCGCTCGAGACGGCGGCGGTGGCCGCCGACCACGTCACGTGCCGCGTGCGCGTCGGCGGCACGCTGCGCTCGCGCAAGGGCGTCAACCTGCCACGGGACGCGTCGTCGCTGCCGGCCGTCACGCAGAAGGACCGCGCCGATCTCGCCGAGCTCGACCTCCTCATGCCCGACTTCGTCGCCGTCTCGTACGTGCGCCACGAGCAGGATCTGGCCGACGCGCGCCGCTTCACGTCGCTGCCGCTCGTCGCGAAGATCGAGAAGCAGCAGGCCCTCGAACGCCTCGATGCCATCCTCGCCGCGTCGGACGCCATCATGGTGGC
>DASXOU010000429.1:0-2076 GCA_036494045.1 Polyangia bacterium
CGCTCACCGGCGATCGCGCGCACCGCGGCCAGCGGCAGGCCGACCAGCTCCTTGCGCAGGAGCATGCAGAACGGCGGCGCCGCTTCGCCGGTGCCGGGCGGCTTGTCGACGAGGTGCATGCGGCCGGCGCGTGCGTCCGCCGACAGGCAGAGCCAGCTGCCGCGCAAAGACAACATCACGGTGACGTCGTCGGGCTGCACGATCTTCTGAACGACTCGCCCGTCGAGCGTGCGGGCGATCTCTTTCGCCACGTCGTCGAGCTCGGCCGCGCGCAGCGTCAATTGACTCCCCCGCGCATGGGCCGTACATTCGAAGCGTATGTCGCTCGCCGACGAGCTGCAGCGCATCGCCGACGAAGCCGCGCGCACGCGCAACCGGCTCGAGGAGCTGGCGCGTGCCTGCGCCGAGCTGCGCAAGCAGATCGGTCCCGACGACGGAATGACGAGCGACCAGGCTCCGACACAGCGGCTCCAATCCGTTTCCTAGCATCGCCCGAGGGAGGGATAAATGAAGTTCTTCATCGACACCGGTGACGTCGGCGAAATTCGCGAAGCTCACGCGATGGGTCTCGTCGACGGCGTGACCACCAATCCGTCGCTCATCGCCAAGAGCGGCCGCAAGTATCGCGACGTGGTCGTCGAGATCTGCGAGCTCATCGACGGCCCCATCAGCGCCGAAGTGCTGTCGACGACCTACGACGAGATGATGGCCGAGGCGCGCGAGTGGCACAAAGTTCACAAGAACATTGTCGTCAAGCTGCCGCTCATTCCCGACGGCTTGAAGGGCGTGCGCACCTGCGCCAAGGAAGGCATCCGCACCAACGTCACGCTCTGCTTCTCGCCGAACCAGGCGCTGCTCGCCGCCAAGGCGGGCGCCAGCTACATCTCGCCGTTCATCGGGCGTCTCGACGACATCAGCGAGACCGGCATGGATGTCATCGAGAAGATCGTGACCATCTACAACAACTACAACTACGAGACCGAGGTGCTGGTGGCGTCGATCCGCAATCCGACGCACGTCGTCGACGCGGCGATGCTCGGCGCCGACGTGTGCACGATTCCGTTCAGCGTCATGCAGCAGCTCGTGAAGCACCCGCTCACCGACGCCGGGCTGAAGAAGTTCGTCGAGGACGCGAAGAAGATTCCGAAGTGATGTAAGATGAAGTCGCCATGGGCCACGTCTACGGCGACTCGACCCACTTCCCCTTCGACATCAACTTCGTCGAGCTGATCCGTCACGCCGTCGACTGCGGCGTGACGCTCATGGGCGCGCAACACTCGATCGCCACCGCCGTCGACCGCTCGGGAAATTTCGATCAGCTGCGCAAGCAGGAGCGCGCGCGCATGGACGCCATGTCCGACGCGATCAAGCTGACCATGACCGCGTTCATGTCGTCGCATTCGGAGCGCATGGTGCGCACGGCGTCGCGCGTGCTCGAGTCGGCGCGCGCGGTCATCGAGAGCGAGCTGGCGATGCTCGAAGGGCAGGCCTCGGGCGAGATCTCGAACACCCGCGCAACGGTCGAGCGCTCGCGCGAGGCGACCTTCCGCGCGGTCGAGAGCTTCGTGCTGCGCCACGATCTGCCGAACACGTCGGTGGGCCTGCGCCTGCTCGCGGGCGAGGAGAGCTACTCGGGCCAGGCGCTGGTGGCGACACCGTTTGGCATCGAGGCGGTGTTCGCGCTGCAGATTCCGCCGGCGCACGATTGGGGCAAGATGCGGCGCGTGGCCGAGCTGTCGGCGGGCACCGAGGTGCACATTCCACAGGAGTCGGGCTGGCTGTCCAAGCGCGTGGCGGTGGCGCCGGTCAAGCTCGACAAGCTGGTCGTCACCGAGGTGGCGATGGCGTCGGATCGCTCGCTCATCACGCTCCGGCGCGGGCCGCGCTCGGGGTCGGGCTTTCAGCTCGAGGTGACCGCGGACGCGCAGCCCAAGGCGACCATCCGGAGGCTCGGCGAGGACGGCAGCCCTACGCCGGATCCGGTGATCCAGCTCGAGGGCGAAGACGCGATGCACGCCATGCGGCTGTGGAATCGCGTCGTCGATTCGACGCACGACCTCGGCATGCGGCGGCAGG
>DASXOU010000430.1:0-3652 GCA_036494045.1 Polyangia bacterium
ATCCGACGCTGGCGCCGGGCGGCCAGCTCCCGACGCTCCCGTAACCCAACCACGAAACCTCAACCGACGACAGCCGAGGACATGCCGCATCGCTGCATCGAAGAGAACCTGACGCCAGCATGGCGGCGTCGTGGCCGGCGCATGACCGACGTGCGCTGGCTCCGTGTCCTCGCGCTGTCGTCGGCCGCGTTCATCGCCGCGCCGGCGATCGCCCAATCGCCGCCGCCCGCGGTGGCGCCCGAGCCGTCGGTGACGCCGGCCGATCTCGACGAGCTGCGCAGTGAAGTGAAGCAGCAGGGGCAGGCGGCACAGAATCGCATCGAGGCCGACGAGGCGGTGATCGCGCGGCTGCAGGAGCAGCTCTGGGCCGAGCGGCGCACGCGGCAAGAGGCCAACGACGCCGCGCGCCTCGCGGCCGAGGAGGCAGCGCGCGCCAGCAGCGCCACGCCGATGGTGCACGCCGGCCGGCTGGTCGTGTCGCTGAGCGGCTTCGTGCAGATCGACGCGACGGCGTGGAACCAGCTGTCGCAGGACCAGCTCGATCCGTCGACGGGCGATCCGCTCAACCAGACCCGCTTCAACATCAAGCGCGCACGCCTGCGCGCGCAGCTCGACTACCGCATGATCGGCGGCGCCGTCGAGTTCGACGGCAACACCAACAATGGTTACCAGGCGCGCATCATCGGCGCCGAGGCGTACCTCGTCTGGCACAACCCGGCGTCGACCGTGCCGTGGCTCGAGCTCGACGCCGGCAGCATGAAGATCCCGTATGGCTTCGAGATCCAGCAGCGCGACACCGATCGCTTGTTCCTCGAGCGCTCGACGCTGGAGAAGGCCATGTTCCTCGGCGAGTACGATCTCGGCGCGCGAGTCTTCGGCGGCTGGCACTTCCTCCGCTACTCGCTGGCGGCGATGAACGGCGACCCGATCGGCGAAAAGGAGTTCCCCGGGCGCGATCCGAACCAGTCGAAGGACATCATCGGCCGCGTCGGCATCGAGACCATCGTCAGGCACTGGCTGGGCCTGGCCGGCGACGTCTCGGCGATCTGGGGACAGGGCTTCCACAAGGGCACGCCGCTGACCAAGAGCTCGCTGGTGTGGCGCGACGCCAACCAGGACGGCGCGGTGCAGCTACAGGAGATTCAAGTGCTGCCGTCGCAGGCGGCGACGCCTTCGGAGAACTTCACGCGCTGGGCGATCGGCGGCGATCTGCGCTTCGCGCTCGACATGCCGCTTTTGGGCCAGCTCGTGGTCTACGGCGAGGTCACCTATGCCGCGAACATGGACCGCGCGCTCGTGGTCGCCGACCCCGTGGCCGCCACGCGCGACCTGCGCGAGCTCGGCTGGTACGTGGCGGTCACGCAGGATCTGACGCCGTGGGCGGCGATCGGGATCCGCTACGACACCTACAACCCCGATCGCGACGCGAACGAGCTGCGCAACGGCGTGCAGGTGTACGACAACACGTCGTACTCGACGCTCGCCGTGGCGGCGGCGGTGCGCTATCCCGGCTACGCGCGCCTCATCTTCGAGTACGACCACAACACCAACCCGCTCGGCCGCACGGCCGACGGCACGCCGACGTCGCTGGCGGCGGACGATTTCATGATCCGCGCCGAGGTGAAGTTCTGATGGCGGCAGGGCGGTCGGGCGCGGCGCTCGCGCTGGCGCTGGTCGGCGTCGTCGGCGGCTGCGGCGGCGCGTCGAACGATCCGGCGGCCGACGCCATCTTGCGGCTGTCGAACGCGCAGTTCCACCGCGGCAAGCCGCCCGCGCCCGGCGATGGGCCGCTGGTGCAGCAGCTGACGACCATGCCGGCGAGCGTCATCCGGCGCGGCGCCACCGACGCGGTGACCGGCTTCGTCGATCGCGCCGCCAGCTCGGTCATCATCTGGCTCGATGGCGACGTCGGCTACTGGATCGTCCAGCCCGGCGCCATCGAGGTGACCGAGCTCGGGCAGCTCGCGTTCGGCGCGCCGGCGACCTATCCGAACAACCTGGCGTCGGGCAGCTACACGCTGCACGCGATGGCCTCCGACATGACCGGCACGCGCGGTCCCGTCGTCGACCTGGCGCTGCACACCGAGGACGTGGCGCAGACCGACACGCTCCTCGTCTCGCTCGGATGGGACACCGAGTCCGATCTCGACCTGCACCTCGTCACGCCCGACGGCACCGAGGTGTGGGCCAACAAGATCAACTCCGAGCCGCTGCCGCAGCCGGGCGACAACAGCGATCCGAACGGCTACAAGAACGGCGGCATCCTCGACTTCGACTCGAACGCCAACTGCGTCATCGACGGGCGGCGTCTCGAGAACGTCTTTTGGACGGTGCCGCCGCCGTCGGGGCACTACATCGTGCGCGTCGACACCTGGTCGCTGTGCGCGGAGTCGTGGGCGAACTGGCGCGTCGACGTGACGCTGAACGGCCAATCGCTCGGCAACGCGTTCGGCTATTCGCGGCCGACCGACGTCGAGCTACCGCACGGGATCGGCGCCGGCGTCACGGCGCTCGCATTCGACATTCCGTAACGAAGGAGAACGCATGTTGGTGCAAAAGCTGCTTTCGATCGCGCAGGTGTCGGGCCAGGCGGTGCTCTACATCTTGTTGGCGCTGTCGGTCGTCTCGATCGGCATCATCCTCGAGCGCTGGGTCTACTTCGCGCGTCGCAAGATCGACGCCGCCGCCGTCGGACGCAAGGTGGTCGACTATCTGCGCGACAACGACGTCGAAGGCGCGCGCAATTATCTGAAGACGCTGCCCGGCATCGAAGCCGACGTCGTGCGCGACGCGCTCGGCTGGTACGCCGACGGGCCCGACGCCGTCGCCGAGGTGCTCGCCGGCGGAACCAAGGAGCGGCGCAAGGAATACGAGGCGGGCCTGTTGTTCCTCGGCACGCTCGGCAACAACGCGCCGTTCGTGGGCCTGTTCGGCACGGTGCTCGGCATCGTCACCTCGTTTCGCGAGCTCGCCAACGCCGCGGGCTCGACCAACGGCATGAATAACGTCATGAGCGGGATCGCCGAGGCGCTCGTCGCCACCGCGGTCGGCATCCTGGTCGCGCTGCCGGCGGTCATCGCCTACAACGCGTACCAGAAGAAGTGCCAGGACCTCGAGGAGAACACGCTCTCGATCGGCAACCTGGTCATGGCCGCCATGAAGTCGACCAAGCACGAGGCGGCCTAACGTGGCCGGCACGCTCGGCGGCGGCGGCGGCGGCCGGCGCGCGATCGTCAGCGGCATCAACGTCACGCCGCTCGTCGACGTCTGCCTGGTGCTGCTCATCATCTTGATGGTGTCGTCGACGTACATCGTCGCGCAGTCGCTGAAGATCCAATTGCCGAAGTCGCACTCGACCGACGGCACCGCGGACAAGCCGGCGACGGTGACGCTGCTCAAGACCGGCGGGCTGCGCTGGAACGATCACGACGCGAATGAGGATGAGGTCGCGCGCGAGCTGAAGAAGGCGGCCGACGCCGATCCCGAGACCAGCCTGGTCGTCTCGGCCGACAAGGAAGTGCAGCACGGCCGCGTCGTGCACATCCTCGACCTCGCCAAGCTCGCGGGCATCACCAAGTTCGCCATCAACGTGCAAGCCGAGTAGCAATGCGCAACGTCTTCATCATCGGATCGCTCGTCATCCACGTGCTGG
>DASXOU010000431.1:0-2474 GCA_036494045.1 Polyangia bacterium
AGCCACAGGTTGGCGCGATAGAGGACGTCGGCATCGCCGGCGAACTCGACGCCACCGGGGACGGCGCGCACGTCGCGCACGCGGGTCAGCGCGGCGATTTCGCGCAGAAGTACCGGCTCGACGCCGGGCGCAGCGACCGCGAACATCGCCAGCGACTCGGGCGTTGATGATGCGCGCGCATCATTTTTATTGTGCGAACGCGTCTTTTTCTTGGGCGCGTGCGCCTGGCCGCGCGATTCGCCCGGCTGCGGCAGCTTGGCCGAGCGGCCGACGAAGACCAGGTGCGCCAGGATCTCGACGGTGCCGGAGCCGCCGGCGACGGGCGAGTCGGCGTGCGCGGCCAGGCGGAAGCCGAGCGCTTCGCCCTTTTCACGCACGGCGGCGAGCGCGTCGCGGCGCAAATTCGCGTCGCTGACGTCGCCGGCTTTGACGCGCTTGTCGGCGACCTCGAACTGCGGCTTGACGAGGACGATGCCTTCGGCGCCGGCGCGCAAGCGGAAGGCGAGACCGCGCAGCATGTTGCGCGCGGCGATGAAGCTGACGTCGACGGTGAAGAAGTCGAACGGGCCGGGCGCGGTGGTCAGCGCCAGCGTCTTCCAGTGCACGCCCTCGAGGTTGGTGACGCGCGCATCGTCGCGCAATGAGGCGTGCAGCTGGCCGGTGCCGACGTCGACGGCGGTGACGTGCGCGGCGCCGTGCGCCAGCAGGGCCTCGGTGAAGCCGCCCGTCGACGCGCCGACGTCGATGGCGCGCGCGCCGCGGATCTTGGCCCCGAGCCCGAAGTGGTCGATCGCCGCTTCGAGCTTCAGACCGCCGCGACCGACTCGTCCGCCGCGCTCGCCCTTCATTCGACGGGAGACACTAGTCTGTCGACGAGAGGTCGTGCACGGTCGTGGTGATGCCGGCCATGTCGCGCACGCCGCCGTCGCCGGTGTAGGGCGGAACGTCGACGGCGAAGTCGTAGGGGTTCTTGTACAGGTCGGGCAGCTCGGGCGGCGAGAACATGTCGCTGCAGGCCGCGAGCGACGTGACGGCGAGGGCCGCGGCGGCGACGAGGAAGAAGCGCTTCACGCGCCGAGTCTACTACAATGGCGCCATGTCGCGGTATTGGCTCGTCGGGGTGGTGCTCGTCGGTTGCGCGTCGTCGACGACGGTGGCGCGCGCGCAGCTGGTGCCGGTGGCGGCCGAGCCGATGTCGGTGGCCTGCGACGATCTCGATCTGCCGTCGCTGGCCGAGGCGATCGAGCGCGAGCTGCCGGCGCTCGAGAAGTCGTCGGCGACGCTGGCCGGCACGACCACGACTGCGCGTGACTACGCGGCGCGCACGCTCAGGCCGATCCTGGCGTTCGCCAAGAGCGACGATCGCGCGCACCTGTGCGGCGCGCTGCAGTACACGATGAAGTGGCTGCGCGTCGGCAGTGCGCACGTGCTCTTCACCGCGTATCACACGCCGACGGTGCGCGGCTCGCTCACGCGCGACGCGACCTATCGCTGGCCGCTCTACAAGCGGCCCAAGGATGCGGGCGCGAAGTTGTCGACGGCACAGATCCTCGGCGGCGGGCTCGCCGGCCGCGGGCTCGAGTTGGTGTGGCTGGCCGATGCGTACGACGCGCTGGCGCTGCACGTCGAAGGCGCGGGCGTGATCACGCTGCCCGACGGGCGCGCGTTTCCCGTTGGCAGCGACGGGCACAACGGGCAGCCCTATCAGAACGTGTCGAAGCTGCTCATCGCCGATCACAAGCTGCCGGCGGGGCCGCCGCCGCCGTCGCACGCGCCGGGCAATCCCAAAGCGCGCGCCTATTTCGCGGCGCATCCGGCGGATCTCGACGTGTATTGGGGGCGCAATCCGCACTTCGTGTTCTTTCGCGGCGTGCAGAAAGCGGGCGGCGGAAAATATGGCGCGCTCGTCGCCGGGCGCTCGGTCGCCGTCGACGAATCGCGCGTGCCGATGGGCGCGTTGGTCTATGTGCGCGCGCAGAAGCCGGTCGTCGACAACGGCGTCATCACCGCGTGGCAGCCGATGACGCGGCTCGTGCTCGGGCAGGACGTCGGCGCGGGAATTCGCGGGCAGCGCATGGACGTCTACTTCGGCGAGGACGACGTGGCGCTCGCCGCGGCCCAGGCGATGACCGTGCAAGGCGACGCTTGGGTGCTTATGTCCAAATGACCATGCCCGCGCGCGTGTGGCAGGGCGACATCACCACGCTCGACGTCGACGCCATCGTCAACGCCGCCAACGAGACGCTGCTCGGCGGCGGCGGCGTGGACGGCGCGATCCACCGCGCCGGCGGACCCGAGATCCTCGCCGAGTGCCGCCTGCTCGGCGGCTGCATCACGGGCGACGCCAAGGCGACCACCGCCGGGCGCCTGCCGGCGCGCTCCGTCATCCACACCGTCGGGCCGGTGTGGCGAGGCGGGCACCGTCGCGAGCCCGAGCTGCTCGCCTCGTGTCATCGCCGGTCGCTCGAGATCGC
>DASXOU010000432.1:0-9260 GCA_036494045.1 Polyangia bacterium
CATCTCGTAGGTGAGCTGCCCGTACTTCGCGTACGGATCCTTGAGCATCCCGAGCTCGGTGCCGAGCGATTCGGCGTACAGCCCCCAGCCCTCGACGAACGCGGTGTAGCCGCCGAAGCGACGGAACTTGGGCAGCTCGCCGAGCTCCTGCGCGATCGAGATCTGCAGGTGATGCCCCGGCACCGCCTCGTGCAGCGTGAGCGCCTCCATCTCCCACTTCGGACGCGACTTGAGATCGTAGGTGTTGGCGTAGAACCAGCCGGGCCGGCCGTTCTCGAGCGAGCCCGGGTAGTAGTACGCGGTCGTCTGCACCTTCTCGTCGTGCGCGGGCACGGGGCGCACGCCGTAGGTCAGCCGCGGCAGCCGTCCGAACAGGCGCGGCAGCTCGGGATCGATCCGCTTGGCGATGTCGCGATACGCGGTCACGAGCGCGTCCTTGTCGGTGAAGAAGAAGCGCGGATCGCTGCGCAGGAAGGTCGCGAACGCCTCGCGCGTGCCGGTCCAGCCGGTCGCGCGCATGGCGCGCTCGAGCTCACCGTCCAGGCGCGCCACTTCGGCGAGGCCGAGCTGGTGGATCGCTTCGGGCGTCATCGTCGTCGTCGTCGAGCGGCGCGCGTTGAACGCGTACCAGGCGGCGCCGTCGGGCAGCGCCGACATGCCGATGCTGGCGCGCGCGTGCGGCACGTACTCCTCGACGATGAACTTCTTGAACGCGCGCAGGGCCGGCATCACGCGCGCGGCGATCGTCTGGCGCGCCGCCGCCTGCAGGCGCGCGCGCTCGGCCGCCGGAATGTCGTCGGGGAGCTGCGCGAACGCGAGCTGGTAGATGGGGCTCTTGGCTGGATCGTCGACGATCTGGTTGCCGATGAGCTCCCCGATCTTGCCGAGGACCGCGCGCGGCGGCGTCACCCCGCGCTCGATCCCCTTACGCAAGAGCGCAATGCTGTCGTCGACGAACTTGGGATACGCCTCCATGCGCGCCAGGAAATGATCGAGGTCCTGCGCGTTGCGCCGCGGAATCATCTGCGCCAGATCGGCGAGCAGCGAGTGCGGCCCGCCCAGCTGATCGATCACCAACAGCTCGTCGGGAAAGCGCTGCCCCTCGACGTCGAGGCGGGCGTCGCGCAGGAAGAGATCGTAGTCGAGCTGCTCCGGCGGCGTGAGCTTCTTGCGATCGATGTGCTCGAGCCGCGGCACCACGTCGCGCTGGTGCGCCTTGCGCCGCTCGATGGCGGCGGACGAGTAGTCGGTGAGCTTGTCGTCGAAGCGCGGGTCGCCGACCTGCGTGGCCCAGGTCGGATACTCGTGCATCGCCCAGTCCCACTCGGCATCGAGGAACTCGTGGAAGCGCCGGTGCTCGTCGGCGGCGGGCTTGGCGTGGGCCGTCGACCACGCGAACAATAGGACGAGGCAGGCCGCGTTGCGCATGCCGCCTTGATAACAGGTTTAGGCGGCGACGGGGGCGCCGTCGAGGGCGCGCACGATCTTCTGCAGCTTCTCGCGGATCTTGAACTTGCGGCTGTAGACCGTGTTGGTCGTGACGCCGAGAGCGCGCGCCAATTCTTCCGGCGAGCGCTCGTCGCGGAAACAGTCGACGACGAAATCACGCTCGTCGCCCGAGAGCTGCGCCAGCGCCGCGCGCGCCAGCTCCGCCTCCTGCCGCGCTTCGACGACGTCGCGCGGCGCCTCGGCGCGCAACGACGCGTAGTCCTCGATCACGTCGTCGAGCGGCGTGGCGTCGGCCTGACGCGCGCGCAGGTGATCGATGGTCGCGTTGGTGGCGACGAGCCCGAGGAACGAGGCGATGCGAAAGCCGCGCGTGGCGTCGTACTGGCGCAGCTTCTTCATGTCGTCGCGCAAGAGCACGAGCCACACGTCGCCGACCAGATCGTCGAGATCGTCGCGCGAGAAGGTGGCGCCGTAGCGACGCAGCGCCTTGACCACGCAGCTCACGATGAGCCGCTCGTAGCGCACCACGAACGCGGCCCACAGCCGGTCGTGCTGCACCTTCTTGTTGGCGGCGAGCAGCGACTCGAAGAGCGCCATCTCTTCCGCCGAATTTCCCCGCGCGCAGTCGGCCCCAATCTTCGACATAAGCTGTTTACCCCTCGGTGAGCCGAACGAAGCTCACATCTGACTTCATCTACGCAGAGGGGGGTCGAAACTGTTAACGGCAGTGCGCAGTTTTTCGATCAAAGTGAGAACTGCAGGCCAACATTGAGGAATCCGTTGGGGCGCAGCGACGAGGGGGCGCTGTCGGGATAGACGCCGTCGAGGGCGAGGCCGCCGCGCGCGAACAGGCCCAAGGGCCCGGCGAGATTGACGTTCACGCCGCCGGCGAGCTCGAAACGGAGGCCGCGCGGCTCGGTGCCGGTCAGGCGCTGCCCGCCGATCTGAAGGTTGCCGGAGAGGAGCTGCCAGCCGATCGCGCTGTCGATGCGCAAGCCGAGCCGCGCGATCGGACGCCACTCGGCGCCGAGCTCGATCATGGCGGCGGTGCGCCACAGCGACTGGCCCGACGCGCCGGCGCCGTGGCCCATCTCGCCGGCGATGCCGAGATCGAGCGCGCGCCAGAAGCGATAGGTGTAGCGGATGTCGACGCCGTTCGACAGGCCGGTGTCGCCGGCGGGAGCGCCCGAGAGGCCGTACGCGATCGAGATACGATGGCGCGGGCGCGCGCGTGGCAGCGGCGTGGCCACCAGCGTCGGCGCGGCGGCGTCCTCGACGGGAAGATCGCCCGAGGTGGCGACGAAGCCGTCGTAGAAGGCGCGGCCGAACGGCTCGCGGTAGAGGTCGTTGCGGAAGCTGGTGTCGAGCGCGCCGCGGGCGGCGATGGCGCGCGCGTGCCACGACAACGATGCGACGTCGAGGCGGCGATCGCCGGGGCGCGCTTCGGCCTCTTGATCGTCGGAGCGCACGTAATAGGCGTGGCGCGCCGAGACCATCACGTCGAAGGCGGCGCCCGGCTCCTTGTTGAGGTCGAGGACGCGCACGCCGCGATCGTCCTCGACGAAGAAGCGGCCGCCGAGCCCGGCGCCGAAGCGTAGGAAGCGCGCGTTGGCCGGCGACGCGCGCGACAGATCGACGATGGCGCGGTGGCGATCGAGCGCCGGCGCCCGCGCGAACACGTCGACGCGCGCCTCGGGGTTGCGCACGCGCGCGTTGGCCGCGGCGAGGAACGCGCGCAGCTCGGAGTATTCGATCTTGCCGTCGCCGTTGACGTCGGCGGCGCCGGAGAGCGCCGAACGCAGCTCGTGCGAGAGGATGCCGCCGCGATAGCGCGCCCATTCGTGCGTCTCTTGATCGCCCGAGGTGGCGACGATGACGCCGGCGCGCGGATGGCGCTCGAGCTGCTCCTCCTCGAGGAACGCTTGCAGGTGCGCGTCGCCCGCGGCGCCTTCGTCGGCGGGCACCGAGTCGTCGACCCAGCGCTTGTGGGCGCCGCGGGCGTTGACCAGAAAGTAGCTCTTGCAGGCGTCGACGACGACGTGGACGAACTTGGCCTTCGACGGCGCGATGATGTCGCGGTAGAGCTCGGCGCGCGTGAGCTTGGCGTCGCGCAGATTGACGTAGCCCTGGCCGTTGCCGTCGACGTCGCCGTGGCCGGCGTAGATGAAGAAGAGCTCGGGCTCGTCGCCGCGATCGAGATCGGCGGCCATCTCGGCGTTGTAGCGGGCGAGCTTGTCGAAGATGGCGGCGCGCTCGGGCGATTCGGCGTGGCGCGCGGCGTCGGGGTGAAGGCGCGCGGTGTCGGCGTCGAGGACGACGAAGAGCGCGATGCGATCGGCGAACAGCGAGAACAGCTCCCAGGTCTTGGCGCCGTCGTCGTCGGCGAACTGGAGCGGCTTGACGCCGGGATCGAGCGAGCGGTTCTCGGCGATGATGACGGCGTACGTCTTCGTGCGCGCCGACGCCGACGCGCACAGAAACAGGGAGGCCAGAAGGACCGCGGATCTCATTCCACGTCGAGCACCAGCGACTTTTGGATCACGTCGGTGCGCAGGAGCGGCAGCGCCTCGATCTGCGACGGCTTGCGCCCCTGCTCGCGCAGCCGATCGGCGGCGGCCTCGACCTCTTGCGACGACACCGGCGCGTCGGAGAAGAGCGCGTAGATGCGCACCTTGCCCGGATCGTGGTTGACGCCGAGCTTCACGGCAGCGCCGATCTGCTGATCGACGCCGTCCGGCGCCGCCACCGATTGTGCCTCGGGCGGGCGCGGCGCGTACCACTTCGGGTTGAACTCGTCGTCGAAGCCGACGACGAAGACATGTTGAAAGCGGCCGCCATTCGACACCGTCAAACGCAATTGGGTCGTGCGCGCGCAGCGCGGCGTGACGCCTTCATCGCCGATGCAGAACGCGCGCAGACCGGCCGTGCGCTCGTGCGTCTGGGTCCCGCGCGCCTGAAACCCGTCGGCTGGCGGCGTCGGCGACCGCGCCAAAAAAGGGATCAGCACCACCACTGCCGCGGCGACGGCGACACCGGCGGCCCAGCGCTGCATCGGCGCGGACACTTTGATCAGGTGCAGCGCGCGCTGCCAGGCCGGCTCGCGTGCGGCGGTGGCGCCGAGCACCGCGCCTTCGAGGCGCTTGAGCGTCGACGACGACGGCGTATCGAGCGCCTTGGGCCCGCCGTGCAACATGCGCTCGGCGAGCGAGACTCGATCGTAGCGCGCGCGGCACGACGCGCAGCCGGCGAGATGGCGATGCAGCTCGTTCCAGTCGCCTGACGCGACCTCGCCGACGATCATCTCGTCGATCAATTTCATGTAACGGTCGTGGCTCACGTCGCTTTCACCGTCGCTGTCGTCGCGTACGCTTCGAGATAACCGTTGGTCTGCATGAACTCGAGGAACGCGCGGCGCAGCTTCTTCTCGAGGGTGCGCGCTTGCATGTGCGAAAGCCCGCTCGCGGCGCCCGCCTCCACTTGCGTCTGCTGCTCCTCGAATCGATGGCGGAAGAAGGTACGATCCTTGGCGTCCAATCTTGCCACGAAGGCCGCATAAAGCCGGCCGAGCTCGTGACGCAGGAACTCCTGCTCCGCCGAGACGCCCGCCGACGGCGCGTCGCCCATCGTCGACGACGGCGCCGCCTCTTCACCGTCGTGCGCGATCGATTCGGCGCCGGCCCCGGAGTCGAGCGCGTCGATGAATGGGCTCATCGCCACCTCGCGGTTGCGAAACTCGTCGAGCACGAGGTTGCGCGCGATGGCGAGGAGGTAGCTCTTGTACGCATGCAGGCCGTCGTAGCCGACGCGCGCCGACTCCTTGAACGCGCGCACGAACGTCTCTTGCAGCGCGTTGTCGAGATCGAACGGCTGCGCGTAACCGCTGAAGCGCAGCGCGCGGCCAACCGAGTTGAACGTGAAGCCGCGCTGCAGGAACGCGGCGACGTCGGGCGCATAATGGCGATAGACCTCCTCGAGGGCTCGTCGCTCTCCACGCTTGAATCGATCGAGCAGCTCGCGCCGCTCAATGAGGAGCGACATCCCCTCTCCCTCGAATACTCGCCAACGCGCCCGAAGTGTTACGGCGCCCCAACGACGAAGGCGCCACTCTACTTATGCTACGCTATTTCGCGGTGATCCAGCGCACACCACGCGGTTTCCGTTACGAGCGGTTCGGCGGCATCGTCCATCTTACGCGGCCTCGGGCGCTGGTCTTCGTGGATCGCGATCGCGCGCGGCGGCTCGGGTATCGCGCGTCACCGTTATGGACCGAGGAAAAATCGCCCGCCAAAGAAGACGAGACGTGGAACGAGGCGCGCTTGTCGGCGCCGCTCGAGGCGCACCTGCAGCTGACCAATCGCTGCGACGCAGGCTGCCAGGGCTGCTACACCGGCGCGACCCCGACGGGCGCGGCCGGCGAGTGGGGGCTCGACGACTGGAAGCGCGCGATCGATGCGCTCGCCGAGCGCGGCGTGTTTCACCTGGCGCTCGGCGGCGGCGAGTCGGCGCTGTTGCCGTGGCTCGGCGCGGTGGCCGAGCACGCACGCGCACGAGGCCTGGTGCCCAATCTGACGACCTCGGGGCTCTACGGCGACGAGGAGTTGGCGCGGCTCGTCGGCTGGGCGCCGCTGTTCGGGCAGATCAACGTGTCGGTAGACGGCGTCGAAGAAGACTACGCGCGCGTGCGTGGCTTCGACGGTTTCGCGCGCGCCGATCGCGCGGTGGTCGCGCTGCGCAAGGTGTCCAAGCACGTCGGGATCAACTGCGTCGTCACGCGCGGCAGCTTCGACGGCCTCGCGCGCGTGTTCAAGTACGCCAAGTCGCGCAAGCTGCGCGAGGTTGAGCTGCTCCGCTTCAAGCCGTCGGGGCGCGGCATCAAGACCTACGAAGCGCTGCGCTGCACCGACGAGCAGCATCGCGCGCTCGTGCCCACGATCTTGAAGCTCGCGCGCAAGCATCGGCTGCGCGTGCGGCTCGATTGCTCGTACACGCCGATGGTGACGCATCACAAGGTCAAGCCGAAGGTGATGCGCTGGCTCGCGATCTATGGTTGCGCGGGCGGCGATCTGCTCGTCGGTGCCAAGGCGTCGGGGATGCTGACGGCGTGCAGCTTCGCGCCGCCGGTCGAGGCGCGCGTCGACGCCATCGGCGACTATTGGGAGCGCGAGGGCGCGTTCGGCGCGTTCCGTCGCTGGCGCGAAGCGGCGGCGGAGCCGTGCCGCTCGTGCGAGTACTTGTCGCTGTGCCGCGGCGGCTGTCGCGTGGTGACGATGCACGCGCGCGGCGACGCCAGCGAGCCCGATCCCGAATGCCCGCGCGTGATCGACTGGCGCGCGACGCACGGCGACGCCGCCCCGCCGCGCCGCCTGCCGGTGATCGCGTGACCAAGTTTCGCGCCAAGGTCGTGCCCATCAAAGGCGGCGGACACTACGTGGTCGTGCCCGAGGACGTCGCGGAGAAGGCGAAGCTGCAGTACGGCGCGCGCGTGCGCGGCACCGTCGAGGGCGTGGCCTATCGCAGCTCGCTCATGAAGTACTCGGGCATCTTTCACATGGGCGTGCACAAGGCGACGCTGACCGCGGCAAAGGCGAAAGCCGGCGACGTCCTCGCCATCACGCTCGAGCTCGACGACGCGCCGCTACCCGGCGACACGCTACCGCCCGAGCTCGCGCGCGCCTTCAAGTCAAACGCCGTCGCAAAGGCGGCATGGGACAAGCTGGCGCCCTCGCACCGTCGCGAGCACGTCAAAGCCATCGAAGAAGCCAAGAAGCCCGAAACCCGCACCGCCCGCATCGACCGCACTCTCGCGATGCTTGCCGGGGACAAGAAGTAGACGCACCAGGTACCCGGCCGGCAGGTAGAGCTAGGGTTGCGGGCCCATGTCGGGGGCGTAGCCAACGCCGCCGTCGTCGGGGTACTGCTGGATGCAGTTGGCGAGCTGCGTCTGATCGACGGTCGTCGTCGCCAGCGTTGGTGGATTCGCGAACGCCGCGTGCTTGAAGTCGAACATGTCGGTCAGCGGATCGGCGTTGGCGTCGCGCCCCGTGAGCGCGGCCAGCTTGAAGCGGGTCTCGATGAGCCGCGTGATCGACGTGTGATCGTAGACGTCGTGCGAGACGTAGTGCGGCTTGGCGTACGGCGAGACGACGATGAGCGGCACGCGCATGCTGTAGTTGGCGAAGTTGCCGGGCGCGTTGTCGGTCGCAGTCAGCATGGGCGCGATGTCGTCGGGCGGGCAGGCCGGCGGCGGCGGCACGTGGTCGAATTGGCCGCCGTGCTCGTCGAAGGTGATGATGAGCGCCGAGTGCTTCCACTGCGGCGACGACATCATCGCCTGCACCACCTGGCTCATGAAGTCGTCGCCAACCTGCACGTCGCCCGGCGGATGGTCGTCGTCGCGGCTGGCGCCGCCGACGCCGAGCTTGGGATCGAGGATGTTGAGCTGGCCGAGCATGCCGGCCTTCGCGTCGGTGAAGAATTGATCGATCTTGTAGGTGTTGTCGAAGTACTTGGTGAGCGTGCCGAGGAAGATGAAGGCGCCCGGCAGATCGGTGTAGTAGATGCGCCAGTCGACGTTGGCGGCGACGAGCTCCTGGAAGATGGTCGGGTTCTCGTCCTCGAAGACGTCGTTGCCGATGTGGCCGAACGAGGTCGCCGCGTAGAGGTACTCGCGGTTGGGGAAGGTCGGCCCGAGCACTGAGCAGAAGTTGTGATCGGCGAGCGCGAAGGTGTTGGCGAGCGAGTAGAAGAACGGGATGTCCTGTTCGGTGTAGTAGCCCATTGCCCGCTTGCCGTCGGCGGGCGCGCTGTCGTTGTGATTGTTGGCGACGACGAAGCCATCCATCTTGCCGTTGTCCCATTCGGTGTGGACATCGGTCCAACCGTGCGAGGTGTCGTCGAAGCAGTAGGTGGTCTGGTGGAACTGCGCGATCGGCGTGCCGTCGGCGTCGGGATTGGTGGCGCCCGCCGGCGCGACCTCGGCGTCGGGCTGGCCGTACGCGGGCAGGTTCTGCAGCATGTGATCGAACGCGCGGTTCTCCATCATCAAGACGACGAGCGTGTCGATCGGCATGTCGCTGCCGATGGTGGCGTCTTTGGCGACCGAGAGGCCGGGCATGGTGCCGGTGCCGAACATGCATGCTTGGCGCGCGGCGGCGGCCTCGGGGGCGGTGAAGGTCGAGCGCGGTCCCTGGTTGTCGTTGCACGCGCCGAGCAGCGCGAAGAACGAGGCGAATAGGCCAACCGGTACGGTTACTCTCATGGCGCGCATGCTACCATCCTGGCGGTCCGATGAGTGAACCGCGCCTGATTTTCGTAATCTCGGATGCGACCGGCGAGACCGCCGAGAAGGTCGTGCGCGCGGCGCTCTTGCAGTTCACGTCGGTCCCGGTGCAGCTGCGCATGTACACGCGCGTGCGGCTCGAGGCGGAGATGCGATCGATCGTGAACCGCGCCAAGCAGATGCACGCGCTGGTCGTGTTCACGGTGGTGTCGACGGCGCATCGCGAGCTGTTGCGCCGGCTGTGCGACGAGGAGAACGTCGACGCGGTCGATCTCATCGGCACGCTGATGGCGAAGCTGTCGTCGTATCTCGGAACGCAGCCGAAGGGCGTGCCCGGGCTGTTGCACGCGATCGGCGACGAATATTTCCGGCGCGTCGAGGCCGTCGAGTTCACGGTGCGCAACGACGACGGGCGCGAGCCGCGCAACCTGCCGAAGGCGGATCTGGTGCTGGTCGGGATCTCGCGTACGTCGAAGACGCCGCTGTCGACGTTTCTCGCGCAGAAGGGGCTGAAGGTGGCGAACGTGCCGCT
>DASXOU010000433.1:0-13677 GCA_036494045.1 Polyangia bacterium
CTTCGGCGAACATATAGATGTAGATCGTGTTGACGTAGAGGAACGTCAGCGGCGCAATGTCGCGGCGGCGCGCACGGCCGGCGGCGACGCGCGCCAGCCACACGGCGAACCAGACGGCGCCGATGACGAGCGGCGGGCGGCCGTAGAGGATGTCGATCCATTGCCAGTGGCGATCGATGACGTATTGCGCCGACGGCGGCGAGTGGCGCAGGCGATAGCTGTCGAGGAAGTCGTCCCACACGCCGGCGTGATGCGTGAACCAGAGGTGGAACGCCATCATCAGCGTGCAGGCCACGCCGGTGACGAGCACGTGCGCGTAGAGCGCGTTGAAACGCCCAAAACGAAAGTCGACTTTGAGCGTTTTACCGCGTCGGGTGAGCGCGTAGAAGATCGCGTGCACGGCGATGAAGGGGCCGATGAAATAGGCCTCCCACATGATGAAGCCGCCGAGCGCGTAGGCGAAAAACGCGTGCTTGAGCGCGCGCGTCGACGGCTTTTCCAGCAGCGACAGATAGGCCCACAGCGACCAGAGCACACACGCCATCGCCAGGAGCATCGGATCGGAGAGCACGCTGAACGCCGTGATCACCGGCAGGCCGACGTAGACGGCGACGGCGACGAGGCCCGCTTCGCGCGACCAGAACGCGCGCACCAGCACGTAGAGCGCCCATAGCGCGACGAGGCCGCCGGCGGCGGCGAGGCCGCGCGCGAGCCATTCGTGATCGCCGAAGATGGGAATCAGCAGCGTCAAGAGGTGGTGGTAGCCGATCGGATGGTGGAAATAGAGCGCGGCCGGCGGCGGCGCTTCGAAGCCGCCCCAGGTCGCCGGCGAGAGCATGTGCAGGCGCAGCGACATGCGCGCGCGCAGCATGTAGGTGGCGCCGTGATAGCCGTGATGGCCCCACCAGAAGGGCGCGGCGATGCCGAACGAGGAGTAGAGACAATAGATGAAGACGCACACGGCGAGGCCGGCGCGCACCGGCCACAGCGGTTTGTCGACGGGATCGCGCGCGCTCATGATTTTCTCGCGATGCAGTACGCCGAAGTACCAAAGGGCAGGGGCCGCCGTTTCAAAAGCGGCAGCTCGGCGCGGAAGATCGAGGTCAGAAGGCCGTTCCACGGCATCGGCTTCGTCGAATGCTCCATGCCGTTCGTCATCCGCGGCGCGGCGCGCTGCACCAGGCGCGCGGCCAGCGTCGGCAGAAACAAGACCGCGTTGAAATATCCCGATTCTACGATTTCCAATTGCGCGCGCGCCAGCAGCGACGAGAGCTCGGCTTTCACGTAACGGCGTTTATGGTGCGAATATTCGTCGTTATAACCCCATAACAATTGATATGCGGGGACATACGCGATGACGTGACCGCCCGGCTTGCACACGCGCCCGAGCTCGCGCGCGGCGGCGGCGTCGTCGTCGAGGTGCTCGAGGATGTCGAGCGCGCAGACGACGTCGAAGCTGCCGTCGGCAAACGGCAGCGGCGCCGCGGCGGATGCGACCACGCGATGCGTATACGGGCGATCCATCGCGATGGCGAACGACTCGGGCGTGCGATCGAGCGCGACCGCGCGGCCGTGGCGCGCCAGCGTCAGCGCCGCGCCGCCGGTGCCGCAGCCGACGTCGAGGATGCGCGCGCGCGCCGGATCGAGCTGCAGGCGCGCGAGCTGCTGATCGAGGATGTCGCGGCGCACGCGATACCACCAGTGCCACTCCTCGACTTCCTTCTCGAAGGCGTGAAACGAGGGATCCATTAGCGACGGGCGAGGAGCACGGTCGTGTAGGGCGCCCAGCCGAGCGGCATCGTCTTCATCACGGAAGGCAGCGCGGCGCGGCGCTCGACGGTGAACCAGGGCGTGGCGGCGGCGACGACGTCGGCGATGGTCGAGAAATGATGCTCCTCGATGTCGGAAAAGCCGATCGTCGCAAAGGCCGCGTTCATGAGCTTGTGCACCGCCGGGCAACCGACGAGCAGGCGCCCGTTCGGCGAAAGCACGCGCGCGGCCTCGGCCAGCGTCAGCTCGAGCTCGTGCGCGCGCAGGTGCTCGAAGACGGAGAAGGCCACGACCACGTCGAAGAAGCCGTCGGCGAACGGCATCGCGCGCGCGTTGGCTTGCACCAGCTCTTTGGGCGCCACGCCGAGGCGCGCCAGGCGATCGCGCAGCCCGGGCGGCTCGCGCTCGAGATCGAGCCCATAGAGCTCGTCGCACACCGAGGCCAAGGTCGGCATGAGCAGACCCGAGCCGTAACCGATCTCGAGCACGCGCCGGTAGCGCCCATCGAGCAGGCGCAGCCCGCTGTTGAGGCGCGCCGCGAACACCTTGCCGACGAACGGGCGATAATAGAAGGGCAGCGGATCGACGGCGTTGTTCGGCACCAGCGCGCCCGGCGGCGGAAGACGAAGCACGAGCGGCGCCTTTGCCGTCGCCATCAATATTGCGCCTTGAACTTCTTGAACGCGTGCAGCGTCATGCGCGCGAGGATGGCGCCTTCGCGGAAGCGCGAGATCTTGGTCTCGCCGTAGGTGCGCGCGCGATAGCGAATCGGCAGCTCCACGATCTTGAGGTTCTGCTTGGCCGCGCCGAAGAGCAGATCGAAGTCGCCGAACGGATCGAAGTCGCCGAAGAAGCCGCGGTTGGCGGCGATGCGCTCGTAGTCACGGCGGAAGAGCACCTTGGTGCCGCACAAGGTGTCCTTGAGGCGCTGCTCGAGGATCGCCGACAGCGCCAGGCCGAAAAACTTGTTGCCGAGCGAGTTCAAGAAGCGCATCGCCTCGCCTTCCATCGGATAGACGAGGCGCGAGCCGTTGACGAACTCGGCCTTGCCTTCGGCGAGGGTGGCGTAGAACTTCGGCAGATCTTCGGGCGGCACGGTCAGGTCGGCGTCGAGGATGAAGAGCACGTCGCCCGTGGCCGCGGCGAAGCCCTTGCGCACGGCGTCGCCTTTGCCCTTGCCGTCGCCCTGGTGGATGAGGCGAATGGGCATTGTCTTGTTTGGGCGCGTGCCGGCCTTGATGTGCTTCTCGATGGCCTCGACGGTGCCGTCGTTGGAATTGCCGTCGACGAAGATGAGCTCGGTGCCCTTGCCCATGTCGGGCGTGCGCGCCACGATGTCGTCGATGTTGCCGCGCTCGTTCTTGCACGGCACCACGACGGTGCACGAATATTCGCGCGTCGGCACCGGGCCGCCGCCGGCGGCGAGCTTGCACACGAAGTATTGCGTGAGCGCCAGATGGCGCAGCCCGGGGAGCTGCGCCAGATAACGATTGGCGAACGACGCGGCGATCGGAATGTCGGCGGGCAAGAGCTGCGCCGTGCCCGAGCGGATGACCTCGAAGTGGTTGAGCTCGAGCAGGTTGGCCAGATCGCCCATGCCGAGCCAGTTCTGCTGCTCGATGGGCATCTTCTGCCCGATGCGCTCGCCGAGCTTGAGGATCGGCTCCCACACGAAGTTGTAGTAGGTGACGATGACGCGCGTGCGCGGATTGCAGACGCGGCGCAGCGCGCGGAACGCGCTCCACACGTCGTAGAGCGAGCCGACCACGTCGGAGAGGACGACGTAATCGAAGGTGCGGCCGACGAGCTCGGGAACGTCGAGCCGCTCGGCGTCGGCGACCACGAAGTCGATGAGCGGATGCTTGCGCCGCGCTTCCTCGACGAGCCGCGGCGACAGATCGACGCCGACGCCGTCTTTGGGCTTGAGCGCGGCGATGAGGTCGCCGGTGCCGCAGCCGATCTCGAGCACGCTCGCGCCCGTCGGCACGACGAAGCGCACCAGCCGCTCGATGGCGCGATAATAGGCGCCGTTCTTGGCGCGCCAGCCGTCGCGCTCGGCCGCGTAGCGATCGTATTCGGCGATGCGCCGCTGCCGCTCGGCCGCTTCGCGCGCGCTGAAGTCGCTCTTAAGCCGAGTGTCGCTCACCGTCGCCTCGCCGGTCGCCGTGGTCGCGAATGTCCGCCAGATCGGCGTCGACCATCATTTTCACTAATTCGCGAAACTTTACTTTCGGCTCCCATTTCAATAGACGTTTCGCCTTCGACATATCGCCGCGCAATTCGTCGACCTCGGCGGGGCGGAAGTAGCGCGGATCGATCTCCACGTGCTTCTTCCACTCGATGCCGAGATGGCCGAATGCCTCGTCGAGGAAATTGCGCACCGTGTGGCATTCGCCGGTGGCGATGACGAAGTCGTCGGGCTTGTCCTGCTGAAGCATGAGCCACATCGCCTCGACGTAATCGCCGGCGAATCCCCAATCGCGCTTGGCGTCGAGGTTTCCCAGGAACAATTTGTCCTGCAGGCCGAGCTTGATGCGCGCGGCGGCGCGCGTGATCTTGCGCGACACGAAGGTCTCGCCGCGGCGCGGGCTCTCGTGGTTGAAGAGGATCCCGTTGCACGCGAACATGTTGTAGCTCTCGCGATAGTTCACGGTGATCCAGTACGAGTACATCTTGGCGACGGCGTAGGGCGAGCGCGGATGAAACGGCGTCGCCTCCGACTGCGGCGCCGGCGACGAGCCGAACAGCTCCGACGACGACGCCTGGTAGAACTTCGGCGAGATGCCGGTCTCGCGCATCGCTTCGAGAATGCGCACGGTGCCGAGCCCGGTGACCTCGGCGGTGTATTCGGGCACGTCGAACGAGACGCGCACGTGCGATTGCGCGCCGAGGTTGTAGATCTCGTCGGGCTTGACGGTGCGCAGGATGCGATTGAGCGAAGAGGCGTCGTTGAGATCGCCGTAGACGAGGCGCAGCCGATAATCGGGATCGTGCGGATCCTGGTAGATGTCGTCGATGCGCGCGGTGTTGAACGACGACGAGCGGCGCACGATGCCGTAGACCTCGTACTCCTTTTGCAGGAGCAGCTCGGCGAGATACGACCCGTCTTGCCCCGTGATTCCGGTAACCAGCGCTCGCTTCTTGGTCATCGTTTCTGCTCTCTCCACCACGCGATCGTCTTTTGCAGCCCGGCTTCGAACGACGTCTGCGCCCGCCATCCAAGCAGGCGCGCCGCGCGCTCGACGGAGAGCTGGCGGCGCGGCTGGCCGTTCGGCTTCGACGTGTCGTACACGAATCGGCCGCGATAATCCATGATTCGCGCGATCAGCTGCGCCAGATCGCGGATGGCGATCTCGTGGCCCGAGCCGAGGTTGATCGGCTCCGAGCCGTCGTAGCGCTCGGCCGCGGAGAGAATCCCGTCGGCGGCGTCCTCGACATAGAGGAACTCGCGCGTGGGCGTGCCGTCGCCCCACAAGACCACTTCGGCGGCGTTGGCGCGGATGGCGTCTTCGATCTTTCGGATCATCGCCGGAATCACGTGCGACGATTCGTAATCGAAGTTATCGCGCGGCCCATAAAGGTTTACCGGGAAAACCACGACCGAATTGAAACCATATTGGTCGCGATATGCCTGCGATTGCACGAGCAGCATCTTCTTCGCCAGGCCGTAAGGCGCGTTGGTCTCCTCGGGATAGCCGTTCCACAAGTCGTCTTCCTTGAACGGCACCGGCGCGAACTTCGGATAGGCGCAGATGGTGCCGGCGGCGACGAGCTTGGGCAGCCCGCGACGGCGACCTTCCTCGATGAGCTGCACGCCCATCATGAGGTTGTCGTAGAAATATTTCCCCGGGTTCTTGCGGTTGGCGCCGATGCCGCCGACCTGCGCGGCGAGGTGGATGACGAGCTCGGGACGCGTGTCGTCGTAGAGCTTGCGCACCGCCGACATCTCGACGAGATCGTAGTCGCGCGAGCGTGGCACGATGATCTCGCCGGCGCCGCGCGCGCGCAGCTGCTCGACGACGAACGAGCCGAGAAACCCAGCGCCGCCGGTGACGACGACGCGCTTGCCGCGAACGTAGCTCATGGTGGTGTCGCTCATGGGACGGTGGCCTCGAAGACGAGATACATCCACGCGCGCGCGGGCAAAAGACGGCGCGCCACGCGGTCGGCGGCGTCGAGCGCGCGCGCGAACAGCGGATTTTTCCCGAGCGACGGCAGGCCGAAGCTCGGGTGCAACAGCACGCGCTCGATGGGAAAGGGCTGCTCGTACGACTGCGCGTCGACGTGGAAGCCGGCGCGCGCCAGCGTCGAGCCGAGCGCCGCCGCCGTCGAGCGCAGGACGCCGCGCTCGGCCGGGATCAGCGCCGCCTGCAAGAGGATGAGCGGGGAGGCGCGGTTGGGCTCGAGCAGCGTCAAGCGGCCGCCCGGGCGCAGGACGCGGCGCGCCTCGGCGAGCACGCCGTCGACGTCGCCGATGTGGTGGAGGACGTCGCGGATGAGGAGCGCATCGAACGCGCCGTCGGCAAACGGCAGGCGCGTGGCGTCGGCGGTGGCGGTGTGCGCGTCGGTGGCGCGGCGCGCGAACGCGGTCTTGGCGCCCGAATAATCGACGCCGAAGCGCAACGCGCCGGCCGTGCGCAGGTGGTGCAGGTTGGCGCCTTCGCCGCAGCCGATCTCGAGCAGCCGCTCGCCGGCGCGGACGGTGGCGCGGCGCGCCAGCTCGGCCTCGCGCGGCGCCATGATGGGATGGCGCGTCTGCCACTCGTAGCGGATCTCGTCGGCATATCGCCAGTACGACCGCTGCAGCTTTTCGAATGCGCCACGGCCCAACATCGGGGATCGAAACCTAGCACGATTCCGAAGTGACGGCGGCCTCTTGTCACGCTGCGTCGCGGTTGGTAGATTGCACGAGTTGAACGCTCCCGCCCGGCAAATGCCTACTCCTTCTTCCGCAGCGGCAACGCCCCGGCTCTCGGTCGTGATCCCTGCGTACAACGAGGCCTCGCGCATCGAGCGCACCCTCGATCGCACCGTCGCGTTTCTCGACGGCCGCGGCGAGCCGTGGGAGATCGTCGTCGCCGACGACGGCTCGCGCGATCACACCGCCGAGATCGTCGGGCGCTACATCGCCTCGCACGGCGACGCGGCGGTGCGCCTGGTCGCGCTGCCGGAGAACCGCGGCAAGGGCGCAGCGCTGCGTGCCGGCGTGGCCGCGACGCGGGGCGCGCGCGTGCTCTTGATGGACGCGGATCTGGCGACGCCGATCGAGGAGCTGGCCGCGCTCGGCCGCGCGCTCGACGAGGGCTACAAGGTGGCGACCGGATCGCGCGCGGTGGCGTCGTCGAACGTGACGCGCCCACAGTCGGCCTGGCGCGTTCTGCTCGGGCGTGCCGGCAACTTGTGGATCCGCTCGCTGGCGGTGCCCGGCGTGCACGACACGCAGTGCGGCTTCAAGCTGTTCGAGGGCGGCGTCGCGCGCGAGCTGTTCGCGCGCTGCCGCGAAGATCGCTTCGGCATCGACATCGAGGTCCTGTGCCTGGCGCGGCGCAAGCTCGGCCTCAAGATCGCCGAGGTCGGCGTGCGCTGGGAGCACCAGGAAGGCTCCAAGGTCCGCTGGAAGGACTACCTCGACGTGCTGGTCAAGACGCCGCGCATCGTCTGGCACGTCTTCCGCAGCTGATGCAATTCGAAGGTCGCGCTTTGCAGGATCGACCGCAGGCGCTATCTTGGCGCCCCTCGATGGAGCTCGTGCAACGGCTCAGGCGATGGTTGGTCGCGACCGGCGGTCTGCCGCTCGTCTGGCTCGTGCTCACGATCGTGGCGCTCGTGCCGGTGTGGAACCAGCGCCTCCTTCCGCAGCTCGACAGCGCCAACCACCTGGCGCTCGCCCGCGGCTGGCACAACTTCCACGATCCGAGCTGGCACATCTCCGATTACTACACGCTGCGCATTCGGCCGGTTCCGTACTTTCTCTTCTATCTCGCGATCGATCTTCTTCTGTACGTCTGCCAGATCGAGGTAGCCAACAAGCTCTTCCTCTCGGCGTACATCATCCTCTTTCCGCTCGCGGTGCTGGCGCTAGCGCGCGCTCTCAAGCGCAGCCCCTGGCTGGCGCTGAGCGGCTTCATCCTCATCTTCACGCAGAACTGGATCTACGGCTTCTCGTCGTACCTCATGGGCACGACGCTGATGTTCTTCGCGCTGGCGGCGCTGCTTCGCTGGCTCGACGGCGCGCCGCGCTGGACGCTCGTCGTCCTCGGCGTCACCACGATCCTCGCCTACTTCGGCCACGTGATGCCGTGGTTCTGCTTCGGCCTGTGCGCGATCGCGCTGCTGCTCATGCACGTGCGGCGCTGGCGGCGCGGGCTGTGGGCGGCGCTCGCCATGTTGCCGTCGGTGGGCTTCGCCGTCGCCGCCTACGTCGAGGAGCAAAAGGATCGCTCGTATTTCAAGAACGGCGAAGGGCTCTCGGCGCTGGCCGGCACGTGGCACGACTTCCCGACGCTGGTCAAAGAGTTCCCCAGCCGCGTGCTCGAGCTCTTCCCCGGAAACCTCGACCGAAACATTCTCATCGTGCTCACGCTCTCGATCATCGGTCTGGCGATTTGGAGCCGCGTGCGCCCGCGCGACGATCACGACGCGCTACCCGCGCAGCGCATCAAGCTCCTCCTCGTCGTGCTCGGCGTGACCTACTGCATGCTTCCTTATCAGATCACCAAGCCCATGGCCTGGTGGTACGTCTCGCCGCGCGTGCCGTCGATGATGGCGGTGCTCATCGTGTTGGCGCCGTCGCTGCGCTTCGACAACTGGTGGCGCCGCGCGGCGATGCTGCCGATCGTCGTCGGCGCGATCATCTTGCCCATCAAGCTGGCGGTGCTGTATCGCGACTTCAGCAGGCGCAACGCGCCGTTCATGCAGCTCGTCAACGAGACGCCGCGCGGCTCGGCGGTGCTGGTCGTCGTGCGCGGAATGATGCGCGGGCCCGGCTCGGAGGAGCTGAGCGGCGATCCGGCGTCGAGCGGGCCGGTCTACTGGCACTTCTCGTCGTGGCCGATGGCGCTGCACGGCGGCTACGATCCGTACATCTTCGACCAGGGCATCCCGCTGCAGCCGAAGCTCAAGCTGCAGCAGCCGGGCTGGGCCAACACCGACAGCTTCGAGCTGCGCCAAGCGCCGACGTTCGACTACTACATCGTGCGTTCGCCGTCGGGAGAGATGGAGCGCGAGCCGTCACTGAAGGTGAAGGATCGCATCGGTGAGTGGGTCCTCTTCAAACGCATCCACGCGCTCACCGACGAGCCCTGATCAGTCGGGCCGTTCGGAGCTCGTTTCCGAATCGCGCTCCGGCGCCATCGCCTCGACGATGCCGCGGAATGCGAGCCAACCCAACACGCCGACCATCAAGAGGACGAACAAGAGCAGATAGACGCCCGAGGCCGGATACTTGAACGCGGGACTCTTGAGCTGGCTGATGCGATTCACGCTTTCGGCGAACGTGGTGAGCTCGGGTCGCGTCAGCTCCCACGCGATTCGCGCCCAGCGAACGAAGACGAGCGCGACCCACAGCTCGGCAATCAGTGCGAGACCTCCCCACTGCAACGCTGCTCGCTGAAGGCGCTTACGTTCCATAGTGGTTGCGGAATATCACGAGGATCGCGCCAGCATGCAGCGCGAGGGCAGAGGCTGCCAGCGCCGTCGCGCTCAGCGAGCGGAATCGCGCCGGAACCAAAGCCCCGTAGCCGGCGGCGACGATGACAGCGAGTGCTGGCAGCGCGAACAACATGTTGCGTCCTTGTATGACGCCGACGACGCCGATCAGGCGGAAGCGATACTCGGCATAAAGGATGAAAGCGACCAAGAGGACCGCCGTCGCACCGGCGAAGACGAGACCTGGGATCGAGACCCATTTCGCTCCCGGCAGCCCGATGACACGACCGGCAATCGCGGCGGCGACGCCGATTTGCGCCAGCAGCCAGACGGCGCGGATCCCGTCGAGCCAATGCGAAGGGATCGAATACTCGAGCCAGCCGAACTGACCAATGAACGAGCGAAACAGGTAGAGCTTGTAATCGTCGGTGAGGCTCGCCAGAAACTGGGAGAAGTCGGGTGATGCCGAAGGTGGCAGCGCCGCGCCGACTGCCGGCGTGTGGGCCATGACGGCCGCTTCGCCCGTCTGTTGCATGTGAAGTAGCGCTGCGACGATGAAGATGGCCGCGACCGCCGCGGTTGCAACAGCGAAAAGCCAGGCGCGGCGCGAGCGGAGATTCTTCCACAGGATCCAACCGCATACGAATCCGCAGCCGGGAAGCATGGCAAAGCCGTGCGGCTTGGTGAAGATGATCGCCCCAGCGAGGAGCGCCATTCCGACGCCCCAGCGCAGGGACGGAATCTCGGGTGCACGAACGAGAAAGCGCAACTGGACATAAAACAGCGCGGCGGCGAGCCCGATCACGGCGGCGTCGTTGTTCACCGCGGCGATCATCTGCGATTCCATTGGCTGCAGCATGACGATCAGGGCGGCGGCGATGGCGAGCGGTTGCGAGTCGACGACCAGGCTGGCGGCGAAGAACGTGGCCAAGACAGCCAGAACGCCGAAGGCCAGCGATACACAGCGAACCGCGGCGATTCGGGTCAGCAGGCTGGTTCGTTTGAATATCTCGTAGATCGGCACCGCGCTGTCGTAATAGAACCCGGGATAGTTGCTCGAGGTCAGACGGCCGGTGCCCTGTCTGGTCTTCGGATCGCTCGCCATCCGAGCGAGCTCCGTCTCCTCGCGAACGGAACGAACACCTGCGACGAAGTGATTGCGGAAGAGCTCGTTCGTGCGGTTCCACGCCAACCGTACGTCCGGCGGCGAGCCTTCATGGATCGTCGTGCCCAGCGGCTCCGGCTTATCGGAGTGCGGTGCCTCGAAGAATTCACCACGAAAGGCAACGTTTTCGTAATGGGTCGGCTCGTCAGCAATCTTGAAGACCGGCATCAGGGCGATCCAAAAGAGGCCCTTGGCCACCGTCATCAGCGCCAGCACGCCCGCTACACGTCGGTGGCTCCAATCGCGTGGACGCAACATCCAGCGAAACGTTCGTTCACCCGTCTTGGCTTGTCAATGGCCGTCCCGGCGAGCGCTGCAGCGCCGCGACGCGAACACGTGCTAGCTTCCCCGCGATGGACTCGCAGCGCGAATCCGCCCCGAGGCAGATGCTGGACTTGGTGCCTTGCCCGCTCTGTGCCAACCACCGGTCGTTCCTGCCCGTGCAAGTGACCGATCGCGACGACCACATCCGCGGCTACGGCTCCATATACGCGGGGAAGCGATCGAGCGAATGGAAGATCTGCGGCGAATGCGGATTCGTCCATCAGAATCCGCGACCGACGATCGCTGCCCTCAACCATTACTACGCGCAGGGGAAATATCACCCACCGGGCGAACGCGACTTCGACGCGCTGATGGCGTGGGCGCCGGACTACTACGGCGAAGAGGTACGGTGGGCGATTCGCCACTCGGGGCTCGACCGCGGTCGCGTCTTCGACATCGGCTGCGGCTACGGAGTCGCGCTCCACTTGTTCGAACAGCTCGGTTGGTCCGCGTTCGGAGTCGAGCCCGATGCGACGCAGCACGCGTTCGCACAGACCCGTTTCGGGCTCGAGAACGTCAAGAACGGCGTCCTCGACGAGAACATCGTGCTCGCCGAGAAGGTCGATCTGGTCTTCACGCATCATGCGTTCGAGCACTTCGCCGATCTCTCCGGAGTGATGGCGGGGATCGCGAAGATCCTGAAGCCGGGCGGGTACGTCTTCACCGCCGTTCCCACCTACTTCGAGAATCGAACGAACATGTCGAAGCAGTGGATGAACTCGGCGCACTATTCGCTGTTCACGCATCGCTCGCTCAATCAGCTGATGGCGCGGCACGGTTTCGAAGAGGTTCGCCATCGCTACGATCACTCGTGGCGCAAACCCGATCAGTTCTGCCACCTGGCGCGCTTCACCCGCGCCGCGGCGGATCCGAAGAGCTTCTATGAGCGTCCGGAAGAGGTCGATCGCTACTTGCGAGTGACAAATCCGCTGCGCAGCGCCTTTTACTACCCGCGCTACGGAGAGTTGCCCGAGCGCGCGCTCGATCTGGCTCGCTACGTCGGTGGCGCGGCTTCGCTGTTGCTCACTTCTCCGCGAGAGTTCTATCGACGAGCGCGCGCGCGTCTGTAACGCAGCCAGGTCCTAACTGGGCGTCGCCGGTCGAAGCAAGCCGAAGAGACGTGGGTGGCGCCGCATCAAGGCCGCGAGGGCATCCGTGGGCGTGCCGCGCAAGGCGCTACGCGGCAGCTCGCCGCCGAAGAGGCTGTTGGTGAATTCGAGCTCGAACATCAGCCGGTCGCCTTTGGCGACATGTTTGCCCTTGTGCAATCCGCGCGTGTCCTCGGCGATGATGGTGCCCCGCGGCCCGGTGAACTCGATGAAGCGTTCCGGTGGAAAATGGCTACGAACCTCCGCGTCACCGAGCCGGGTGTAGCCTTGGCGCAGCAGCGCCGGCGGGGTTTGCGCTCGCCGATGCGAGCCCTCGACGAAGCAGTGTGGACCGGTCTCGGCGCTGACATCGGTGAGGTAGAAGAAGAACTTGAGCCACTTAATGCGATCCATGTCGAAGTGGTAGAACTGCGCCGCCGTCTTATCGGCGCTCTTGGAAAACGCCGTGTGCCACCACATGGCGACGAGATCGAGGATCGGCGCGCAGCCAAGGTAGGCCTGTGCGACGGAGAGGATCGACAGGTCGGCCATCAGCTCCTGAACGGTCGCGTCGTTCACCAGATCGTCCTCGCGGAAGTCGTAGCGGACGCCGAGCGGCTTGGCCCGCTCGTACAGGACGGGCTCCTCTGGCGCGCTCTCGGAGTCCATGGCACGCACGACGCTCTTGGTGCGCCGGGCGAAGGCCAGCAGTCGATCGCAGAGAGCGTCGGGGAGGCGATTTGCGAAGACATGGTAACCGCGATTCTCGATATCGCTCACGATCGTTCGTACCTGCGCTCCGTCGAGGGTGCCGAGAACGCCATCGCCGTGAGGAAGCTCGTATGGCGGACGCAACCGACGAATGACACCGGACAGAAAGTCGTTCGAATAGCCACCGGTGAGACAGTACAAGCGCACCATCGCCTGGTAGGCGAACGGAGGCGTCGAATCGTTGGCGGCGAAGGCGAGCGTACCAGCGGAGAGCTTCGCGACGTTCCAACCAGTCTCCAGTAGCGACCTCACTCCGAGTCTTTCGAAGAAGGAGACGAGCGTCTTCATCCGCGGACTCTAGCATCGCCGTTTTGCCTTGACACTGGGGAGGGCGGCGGGGACAGTCCAGCGACGGTGAATTCAAGGAGCCCGATGTTTTCTCTCGAAGGCAAGTCGCTGCTGATCACCGGTGGTACCGGCTCGTTCGGAAAGCTGTTCGTCAAGACTGCGATCGAGCGGCTCAAGCTCCGCCGCATCGTGATCTACAGCCGAGATGAGCTCAAGCAGCACGAAATGCAGCAGCGGCTCAGCGCTCCCAATCTGCGCTACTTCATCGGCGACGTGCGCGACCGCGATCGCCTGCATCGCGCGCTCGACGGCGTCGACATCGTGGTCCATGCCGCCGCGCTCAAGCAGGTGCCGGCGGCCGAGTACAACCCGTTCGAAGCGGTGAAGACGAATGTCATCGGCGCCGAGAACGTGATCAATGAATGCATCGACCGAGAGGTCAAGCGCGTGATCGCGCTGTCGACCGACAAGGCCGCCAATCCGATCAACCTCTACGGCGCCACCAAGCTGTGCGCCGACCGGCTCTTCATCAGCGCCAACCACTACGCGGCCGGGCACGAGACGCGGTTCAGCGTCGTGCGCTACGGCAACGTGATGGGCAGTCGCGGCAGCGTGATCCCGCTC
>DASXOU010000434.1:0-5747 GCA_036494045.1 Polyangia bacterium
CGGCATCCATCGCCCGCCGACGATCTTCGGGCTGCCCATATCCCGTCATCGCGATCAACGTGGGCGTCTCGGCGCCGAGCTCGATTCGCGTCCTGCGAGCGACTTCGTAGCCGTCGAGCCGCGGCAGGCCGATGTCCACCAGCATGACGTCGGGCCGCTGCGTCAGCGCCTTCTCGACGCCGGCGAGGCCGTCGCCCGAGCATTCCACCTGATGGCCCCAAATCGTCAGCATGGTCTTGAGCGTCTCGCACGCGTCTTCGTTGTCCTCGATGAGCAGGATGCGCAGAGGCGGGCTCGGCCGCGCCGCTTCACCCGGGTCGATCTCCGGAGCCCGCTCGAACGCCGCGTCCGTGAGCGGGATTCGAATGGTGAACTCGCTCCCCTTCCCCAGCCCTTCACTGGTCGCGTGGACCGTTCCGCCATGCTGCTCGACGAGACTGCGCACCAGCGGCAAGCCAAGACCGAGGCCGCCCTGTGAGCGCGACAGTGATTCATCTGCTTGCGTAAACAGATCGAACACCGTCGCCAACACGTTCGGCTCCATCCCGATCCCATTGTCGCGGACGCGAATGACGCCATATGCAGCTTCCTTGGCGATCGTGACGTCGATCTGTCCGCCGGTCGCAGTGTACTTGAGCGCGTTGGTCAGAAGGTTCGAGAAGATCTGCTCCAAGCGAACCGCGTCTCCTTGAACGGCGACCGGCTCGTCGGGAACACTCAGGCGCACCTGGTGCGATTGGACCAACGCCGTCTGACCGAAGGCTTCCATCCATCGCTCCGCGACGCCGCGCAAGTCGATGGGCTGATGGTCGAGCACGATCTTTCCCAGGCGCACCCGCGAGGCGTCGAGCAGATCATCGACGATGCGCGACAGGTGGCGGATCTGCCGATCGATGAGCTGATGATATTTCGCCGGGTCTTGCGTCCGTCCGTGGTCGATGATTCGCAGCGCGTTGTTGATGGCGCCGAGCGGATTGCGCAGCTCGTGCCCCAGCATGGCGAGAAAGTCGTTCTTGCGCCGATCGGTCTCTTCGAGCTGCCGGAGCGCGATGCCGAGCTGCCGCGCGTGCTCGATCTCCTCTTCGCGCAACCGCAGCGACGTCAAATAGGACCCGAGCTGCGCGGCGACCACGGACAACAACCGTAGGCTGTGCTCGTCGTACGGCTCTTCGAGCGCCTCGGTCGATTGCTCGACGAACAGCACGCCGATGATCTGGTTGAGCCCGATGACCGGAATCGCCAGATGCATGCGATTTCCTGCCGACGGCGGCAGCTTCGACGCCGCCGCTTCGGCGTCGCCGTTGCCGCTCGTGGATCCGGAAGGCTCGCCGTGATCGTCACCCATCATGCGCAGAAGCGCCGTCAGCCTCGCTTTGAGCGCCGTGCGCTCTTGATGCGAGAGATCGGGAATCGTGTACAGCTCGCACTTGCCGTTCTTCGGAACGACCTCGAGCAGCGCACAGCATTCGTATTGAATCATCTGCTGCACGAGCCGTAGTGTCGCTCGCAGCCGCTCCTCCGCGCGGTCGGCGGCGGCCAGGGAGTGCGCGATCTCGGCCAGAGTCCGCGCCGCGCGCCGTATGCTGTCGTCGCCGCTCAACGGTGTCTCACCCCTTCGTGGGAAGCCCCGTGAGGACTCCGCGCATTTCCTTGAAGCGATCGCTCACCACGGTCATTCCGCCGGCGCCGATCGTCGCCGCGCGGAGCTCCGTGTTCAGCTTGATGCCACGCGCCTTGATGACGGAGATGGCACGGTCCAACCTTCCGTCGATCTCGACGTACCGAAGTTGGATGAGGTTGTCGGCGGCGAACGAAACGCCCATGCTCGAGATCTGCGGCGAGCCGAGCAGCTGATGGGACTCGTTGGTCATGAGCACCGAGGCGCCCAGGCCGCGCATGTGCTTGGCGATGGCGTAGACCAGCTCCTTGAAGCGACGCTCGGACGGGACGCCGAGCGCCATCGTCGTCAAGCTGTCGAAGACGACGCGCTTGGCGCCGAGCCGACGCACTTCGTTGGTGGCGTCGTTGAGGTAGCGATCGGTCGAAAGCTCGACCGGTGACACGTAGTGGATGACGAGCCGGCCCTCCTTCTCGAGCGCGGCCAGATCCCAGCCGAGCCCGGTCGCGATCGCGCGCAGCTGATCGGGAGTCTCCTCCAACGTGAAGAGCACGACCTTTTCCCCGCCGCGGACGCCTTCGAGGAGAAAATTCAGCGCCAGCACGGTCTTGCCCGTCCCCGATCCGCCCTCGACGATCGTCGAGCTCGTTCGCGGCAGCCCACCGTCGAGCAGCGAGTCGATGCCGGCCACGCCGGTCTTGATCCGATCGGAAATGGCGGGCGCGGATTCGGTCGACTCGGGCGAGCGCACGCGCGGATAGACGCGAATTCCCGTTGGACCAATGTCGAAGAAGTGTCGCCCCGACACATAGGCGCTGCCGCGAAGCTTGAGCACCTCGACCTCGCGCAGCGACGTGAGCCCTTGCTGCTGAGAGCCGAGCCGGACGATCCCGTCCGCGACGGCAAACTCGGCGAAGTCGGAAAACTCTTCGCGGACATATTCGCCCACGAGAAGCGCCGTCGTGCCCCAGCTGGCGAACTGCGTGGCGATGTCGTACACGAACGCGCGCGTCGAGTCGGGCTGGCGGAAGAATTCAGCGACGGCGCGGAAGCTGTCGATGGCGACGAAGTCCGGCTCGTGTCGTTCGATCCGCGCGATCAGCTCCGCCGTCGTCGCCTCCGGGCCCTGACGGATCGCGGCGCTCAAGTCGCTGAAGTGGATTTGTTTGTCGAGAACCGCTTCGTCGAAGAAATCGAACGACTGCATGTAACGAACGACCTTGATGGCCGGCTCGGAGAGCGTCGTGAAGTAGAGACACTTTTTCCCACGTCGCGCGGCGTGAAAGAGCATCTGCAGCGTCAGGATGGTCTTGCCCGAGCCGGGCTCACCGGCGATGACGTTGACCGACTGCGACGGAATGCCGCCCCCGAGGATGCGATCGAGCGCCTCGTTGCCGGTGGTCTCCATTTTCAGCGCGGCGTTGAACGTCATTCGGGACGCTCCTGGAACAAAATCTGACAGCGTTTGAGATCGCCGACGGAATGCAGACGGCGAATCAGAACCGGACCGGTCAGCTCGACGAGCAGCGGCGACAGCTCGCGGGCGAGCTCTCGCAGCGCGGCGACGGGTCGGTCTTGCGCGGCCTTCCAGTCGTCGGGAACCGAATATCGATATTCGAGTCCTTCGCGAGTAATCGTGACGCTGGCCAGATCGCGGTTGCGGTCGGACAACCGCTTCGCGCTTCGGCGCACGAGCGTCGCCGTGGCGGCGGTGCCGATGACGTCGGCGATCGTCTCCCACACGATGTCGAACAAGTGTGCGGCCGTGCACGGAGCCTCGTCGGCCGCATCAACCATGGTCGCCACTCACCAACCCGAGCGCGAAATTACCGTCCACAAAACGGTTATAGGGCCTGAGTTGTTAACTTCAACTCGGCCCGGTCGCTTCGAGATCGTGGAGTCAGCGAGCCTTCGGTTGCTTCCCCCAGGAGACCGCTTCGTTGACCTGCTCGTGCTCGATGAGCGCCGCGACTTTGTCTTTTACGCCGGGAAGCTCGGAGGCGAGTCGTAGCAGCGCGCGCACGACCGCCGACGCCGACGATTTCTTCCCGGTCGTCTCGGCGACGCTCGCCGTCAATTCCTCGAGCATCTCCAACGCCGTCGGCGTGAACGCGATCGACCGAACGACCACGTGCGGCGCGGACGGACGTTTCACGGTCGGCACGCTGGCCGCCGGTGATGTCGCATTGCTATGGACCATCTGGCACCTGTCATGCGCGGCTATCGGTTGCATTGAGTTGTTTGCGCGCGTCATGCCAATGTCAACCGTCACGCAACAACAGCTATGGCTGACAACTTTCGTATTGACTCGGTTAACGTGATGACATATCTATCTATTAACTCCCGGGAGATTCCAACGATGGCGTCGCAAAACGACTATCAACTGGCTCTCCGCATCCCGAGCGAGCTGCTGAATGCGATCGACGCGGAAGTCGAGCGCGTGAAGGCCGAGCGCCCAGGGGCGAGAGTTCAACGATCAGATGTCGTACGCGAAGCGTTGATGCGCGCGTTTTTCAGCCACCCACAGACGTCGGGGATCATCAAGCGCGACAGCGGCGAGGCCCACGGCAACGGCCGCGATCATGCGAACGGCGGCGAACGCGATCGCGACGATTCGCCCGAGTCGCACTAGCAGCTCGCGCAGCCGCCTCCTCGCGATCGAGTTTTTTCGCGAACGACGTCCGTATTCATACGGATCCGTATTTACACGTAGCCCCTGGCGTGCAACAATGTCACGGCACCGAATCTCCAGGGGGATTCATGAAGAACATCAGTGTGTTGTGCGGCCTCATGGCGCTCGTCCCGCAGCTCGCCTACGGAGCCACTGGTAAGCCAGACTTCGGAAACTACGTAGGATCCGACACGCTGAATCCGTCTCCGAAGCTGCCGACGACGGGCCCGAACAGCTTCCTCGCGATCACCGACACGAGCGCGGGCTTCACGCACACCGCGGTCACGCTCAATCCAAATGCCGGTGACGATCAGAGCTACAGCATCAACATCGCCGGTGCGAGCCTCTACGGCACCGCGCTCACCAACTGCCTCGTGAGCGACAACGGCTATATCGCTTGTCAGAACGCGAGCGGCCTCTCGTTCTACGACAACGCGACGCTGCCCGACTCGCGCTTCGGCAACCGCATCGTCATCGCGCCCTACTTCGACGATCTCACACCGATCGCGGGCACGTCGGCGATCGACGTCTACACGAATGCGACGTCCGCGATCGTGCAGTGGTCGAGCTACAGCATCGTCGGCAAGCCGACCTCGCGGCTCACCTTCCGCGTCATCTTCACCTTCGACGGCAGCAACCATGGCTCGGTCGAGTTCCAGTATCTCGAGATGACCAACGGCGCCGATGGATCGTCGGCAACGATCGGCATCCAGCGCGACAATTCCCGCGCGTCGAATCTCTATGCCTTCAACACGACCAGCGCCATCACGATGGGATCGGCTGGCGCGACGGCGCAGCAGGCGATCCTCTTCGGCATCGACTCCGACGGGGATCGTCTGTCGGACGCATTCGAAGCCGCCATCGGCACCAGTCCCACGCTGCATGACACCGACGGTGGCGGTCTCGACGATGGCGCGGAGCTGGCGGCCGGCACGGATCCGACGACCAACGCCGATGACGGCGCCAACACGGATACCGACGGCGACGGCATCACCAACGCGAGCGAAATGTTCTACGGCACCGATCCGACTAAGGTCGACACCGACGGCGATTCGACGATGACTACGACGTTGAACGATCCGGACGAGCTGTACACGCTCCACACCGATCCGACGAAGGTGGACACCGACCTCGACGGGTACGGCGACGGAATCGAGATCGACGCCGCCACCAACCCGCTCGATCCCACCAGCTTCCCGACGCTCAACCTCAACGTCAGCGGCATCGGCAAGGCGTCGCCGCGGTCGGCGCTCGACGCCAACGGCATGCTGCACATCGTCGCCGGCGCCACGTCGAACAACGGGTTCATCTACTGGATGATCGATCCGTCGGGCGCCGGCAAGATCAAGATCCCCGAGACCTTCATCAAGGTCCCAAAGAGCGACACCGATCCGCGTATTCGCCTACCCACCGTTCAGGTTCTCGGCGGCAAGGTCTACGTCACCTACGAGCTGGTCG
>DASXOU010000435.1:0-2958 GCA_036494045.1 Polyangia bacterium
GAACGACTCGCGCGAGTAGCCGGCCGGACGCAAGCTGCCGCCGATGAGGTTGATCTGGCTGCCGCGCTTCTCCATCGCCGCGTCGGCACCGTCGATGAGGAGCACGCAATAGGCCGCGCCCTTCTTGCGCGCGACCGCGACCACGCTGCGCTTCTCGTTCGGCGACGTCTCGTACGCGAACACGCGCGCCGATTCCCACCCGAAGCGGCCGGGCACGTCCTGCGCGATGTGCAGCGGCCGCGCGAACTTCGGATCGAACTCGGCCCACGCCTGCTTGACCGCGTCGGCGGCGTCGGCGGCGTGCGCGACGTCGACGAGCGCGAGCTTGACGTCCTTCTCCGGCCCTTGCAGCACGCGCATGCTGCCGTCGGCGAACAGCGTCCAGCCGGCCGGCGCGGTGAACGTGTGCCCCGCCGCCGTCGCGCGCGGCAGGTCGGTGGCGATGAGCTCGGGCTTGGGCAGATTGGCCGCGGGCGGCGCGGTCGCCTCGGCCGCGGGCGCGCTCGGCGGCGGCGCCGTCGACGTGGCCGGCTTGGGCGCGCTCGCGCAGGCGGCGACCGATAAACAATAAAGGAGGAGGGACGAAGCGGCGGCGCTTTTCATCATTGGTGCATGTAACACATGCGGCGGCGAAAAAGTTCCTACGACTTGTTGGTCATCCAGCCGAAGTTCGGCTTGCGCACGAAGTCGTGCTCGGCGTCGACGATGCGCACCGTGCCCGACTGCGAGCGCATCACGATCGACTGCGTGGTCGCGCCGTTGGCGAAGAAGCGCACGCCCTTTAGGAACGTGCCTTCGGTGACGCCGGTGGCGGCGAACATGACGTTGCCCTGCGCCAGCTCGTCGACGCGATAGACCTTGTTGTGGTCCTTGACGCCCATCTTCTCGGCACGCGCGCGCTCGTCGTCGCTGCGATACTTGAGCTTGCCCTGCATGTCGCCGCCGAGACAGCGCAGCGCCGCCGCCGCGAGCACGCCTTCGGGCGCGCCGCCGATGCCGAAGAGGATGTCGATGCCGGTCGCGTCCTTGCACGTGGCGATCGCGGCCGACACGTCGCCGTCGCTGATGAGGCGGATGCGCGCGCCGGCGCGACGGACCTCCTCGATGAGCGGCTGGTGCCGATCGCGCTCGAGGATGATCGTGGTCAGATCTTCGACGTGCGCTTTTTTGGCCTCGGCCAGCGCCGACAAGTTCCACGTCGGCGACTTGGTGATGTCGATGACGCCCTTGCCCGCGGGCCCGACCGCGATCTTGTCCATGTACGTGTCGGGCGCATTCAAGAACTTGCCGTCGTCGGCAACGGCGATGACGGCGAGCGAGCCGGGCGAGCCGGTGGCGCACAGGTTCGTGCCTTCGAGCGGATCGACGGCGATGTCGACGCGCGGCGCGAACTCTTCCTTGTCGCCGGTGTGCGCGTTCTCGTGGCCGGGCCAGCCGGCGCCGACCTTCTCGCCGATGTAGAGCATCGGCGCCTCGTCGCGCTCGCCTTCGCCGATGACCACGGTGCCGCGCACGCGCACGCCGTCGAAGGCGCGGCGCATGGCGTCGACCGCCGCCTGATCGGCGCCCTTGGCGTCGCCGCGTCCCATCCAGCGCGCGCACGACAGCGCCGCCGCCTCGGTGACGCGCACCAGCTCCAATGCGAGGTTGCGATCTTCCATTTCAGTTGCTCCTTCGCTTCGCTCAGGAAGGCGCCACCAACGGTGTCGCCAAGTGCTTTCTACAACACGCTCAGGCTTCGCCTTCGCGAAATAAGGTCAAAAGCTCCTCCGGCAAGCGCTTGACCTTGCCTTCGGGCGAAATGCACGCGTGCGTGGTCCAACCTTCGCACAAAAGCGCGCCGTCGCGCTCGCGCCGAAGCGCATAGGAAAACTTGAGCGACGCGGCTTTGACTTCCGTCGGCGCGCCGTGGATCTCCACGATGTCGTCGTAGCGCGCGGGCTCGCGATAGCGCAGGTGCGCCTCGACGACGGGCAGCATGTGACCGAGCGCCTCGAGCTCCTTGTAGGGCCGCCCGTGCTGGCGCAGCCACTCGGCGCGTCCGACCTCGAACCAGCGCAGGTAGACGACGTTGTTGACGACGCCCATTTGATCGGTGTCGGCGTAGAGCACGCGGATCTTGGCCACCGACGGCAGGCTCATAGATAACGCCGCACGCGCCGCTTGAACGCGCGGTACTCGTCGCCGAATTTTTCCTCGAGATACGCCTCTTCGCCCAAGACCGCCGTGTAGTGCACGGTCATGAGGAACGCCGGCGCCAGCAGCACGATCCACAAGTCTCCGACGGCGCAGCCGATCGCGATCTGCAGGATGAACATGGCGACGTACATCGGATTGCGCGTGAAGCGATACGCGCCTTCGGCGACGAGCACCGTCTTCGGCGTCCACGGCCGAAGTCGGACGCGCGCGCCGCCCTGTGTGCTCTGCCCGTCGGCCATCGCTACTCGAAGATGCGAAGCAGGCGCGTCGGCTCGCGCACCGTCGGCAGCCGATTGATGATGGCGAGCGCCGCCTGCACGTTCTTTTCGAGCGCGCGATGCGTCGTGACCACGACGGTGACGGGCTTGCCTTCCTGGCGCTGCCCTTCTTGCACGACCTCGCTGATCGAGATCTCGTGCTCGCCGAGCATGCCGGCCAGCTGCGCGAGCACGCCCGGTTTGTCGACGACGCCGAAGCGCAAGTAGTAGCGCGACGAAAGCTCGCCCGGATCGCGGATGCGTCGCTCCTTCATGTCGCCGCGCCGGCGCGACGCGCGCAGCGGCGAACCGCCCGCCGACGACGACAGCAAATTGCGCGAGACCTCGATGACGTCGGAGACGACGGCGACGGCGGTCGGCATCATGCCCGCGCCGCGGCCGTAGTACATCGAGTTGCCGAGCGCGTACGACGAGACGTAGACGGCGTTGTAGACGCCGTTCACCGACGAGAGCATGAAGCGGCGCGGGATCAGCGTCGGAT
>DASXOU010000436.1:0-2410 GCA_036494045.1 Polyangia bacterium
GGTGGTGCCGCCGTTGCGCACGCCGAACTCGACCGCGTACGAAGGCAACAGCGCGCGCAAGACGTCGGGATGCACGAGGATGAAGCGCACGCCGAGCGCGGCGATCGTCGTGAACCACACGAGCATGATCGGCCCGAAGACGCGGCCGATGCCGGCGGTGCCGTGGCGCTGGATGATGAACAGGCCGAGCAGCACCGCGCAGGTGATGGGGACGACGTAGTGATGCAGGCTGGGCGTGGCGACCTCCAGGCCCTCGACGGCAGAGAGCACCGAGATCGCGGGCGTGATGATGCCGTCGCCGTAGAGCAGCGCCGCGCCGAAGAGCACGGTGGCGGCGAGCAGGCTGACGCCCCAGCGGCCGCCTTCGCGCAGGCGCTTCGGCACCAGCGCGAGCAGCGCCAGGATGCCGCCTTCGCCGTCGTTGTCGGCGCGCATGATGAACGTGACGTACTTGATCGAGACGACCAGCGTCAGCGCCCAGAAGATCAGCGACAACAGGCCGAGCACGTTCTCGGGGCTGGGCGGCACGCCGTGCTCTTCGGAGACGCACTCCTTGAGCGCGTAGAGCGGGCTGGTGCCGATGTCGCCGAAGACGACGCCGAGCGCGGCCAGGGCGAGCGCGGCGCGGCCGCTGTTCTTGTCGTCGGCAGCGCTCACGCGGTCTTGATCCCGGCGGCGCGTCCGAGGCCGAGTTCGACGACGGCGAGCTCGCGCATGCGGAACTTTTGCACCTTGCCGGTCACGGTCATGGGGAAGGCGTCGACGAGCTTCCAGTAGCGCGGGATCTTGAACTTGGCGATGCGATCTTTGCAGTGCTCGGCGAGCTCGCCGTCGCTGCAGCGGGCGCCCGACTTCAAGCGCACCCAGGCCATCACCTCTTCGCCGTATTTTTCGCTGGGCACGCCGATCACCTGCGCCTCGGCGACGGCGGGGTGCGTGTGCAGGAACTCCTCGACCTCGCGCGGATAGATGTTCTCGCCGCCGCGGATGATCATGTCCTTCTTGCGGCCGACGATGTTGACGTAGCCGCGCTCGTCCATCGTCGCCAGATCGCCCGAGTGCATCCAGCCGGCGTCGTCGATGCTGGCGGCCGTGGC
This sequence comes from Polyangia bacterium, assembly GCA_036494045.1. Taxonomy (GTDB): domain Bacteria; phylum Myxococcota_A; class Polyangia; order Palsa-1104; family Palsa-1104; genus JAQBQH01. The sequence continues at coordinate 1,098 of DASXOU010000436.1, forward strand.
CTCGTCGTTGTTCCAGTAGCCGCGCATCACGGAATATCCGCGCGTGCACAATTCGCCGCGCTCGCCGCGCGCGATGGTACGGCCGTCGTCGTCGATGATCTTGATCTCCACGTGCGGATGGACGCGGCCGACCGAGCCGACGCGCAGCTCGATCGGATCGTCGACGGCGGTTTGCGTGGAGACGGGCGAGGTCTCGGTCATGCCGTAGCAGATGGTCATCTCGCGGATGTGCATGCGCTCGACCACCTGGCGCATGATCTCGACGGGGCAGGGCGAGCCGGCCATGATGCCGGTGCGCAACGACGTCAGATCGTGCGCCGCGAACGACGGATCGTCGAGCTCGGCGATGAACATCGTCGGCACGCCGTAGAGCGCGGTGCAGCGCTCGGCGGCGATGGTCTCGAGGACGCGCGCGGCGTCGAACGCTTCGTCGGGGACGACCATAGCGGCGCCGAGCGCGACGCAGGCGAGGTTGCCCATGACCATGCCGAAGCAGTGGTAGAACGGCACCGGGATGCAGACGCGATCGTCTTCGTCGAGGCCGAGCGCGCGGCCGACGAAGTAGCCGTTGTTGAGGATGTTGTGGTGCGACAGGGTCGCGCCCTTGGGGAAGCCGGTGGTGCCCGACGTGTATTGGATGTTGATCGGATCGTCGCACGAGAGCGACGCTTCGCGTGCCGCCAGCTCGGAGGCCGAGACACGCGCGCCGTCGCTGGCGAGGGCGTCCCAGCCGTCTTCGAACGCGATCGCCGCGCGCAACGAAGGCAGGCGCGGGCGCACCTCGGCGATCATCGCCGTGTAGTCGCTGGTGCGAAAGGCGCGCGCATGCAAGAGCAGGCTCGTCGACGATTGCGCGAGCGCGTACTCGAGCTCGGACGTCTTGTACGCGGGGTTGAGGTTGACCAGGATGGCGCCGATGCGCGCGCAGGCGAGCTGCGTGAGCACCCATTCGTAGCGATTGGGCGACCAGAGGCCGACGCGATCGCCGCGTCCGACGCCGCGCGCGATGAGGCCGCGCGCGATCTCGCCCGATTGATCCACGAGCTGCTGCCAGGTCGCCCGGTAATTTTGCGACCGCACAATAAGCGCTATGCGATCGCGGAATTTCGCGGCCGTGCGCGCCAGCGCGGCGCCGATGGTGTCTCCGAGGAGCGGCACGTCGCCGACGCCGTGCGCGTAGGAGAGCATGGCGCGCAGTATACGCAAGCGGCGTCAGACGCTTGTAAAATCGTTTGTCACAAAAGCGCGGTCCCGGCCGTTGGGAAAGTGAGGACGGAGGGGACCATGATGAACGTAGCCAAGACGATGGGGAC
>DASXOU010000437.1:0-2095 GCA_036494045.1 Polyangia bacterium
CCGCCGATGATCTCGCCGAAGCCCTCGGGGGCGATGACGTCGAGCGCGAGCGCGACGCGCGGATCCTCGGGGTCGCGTTTCATATAGAAGGCTTTGATCGCCGCCGGATAGCGGTGAATCATGACCGGGCGATCGAACTCCTCCGAGATCGCCGTCTCTTCATCGGCGCCGAAGTCGTCGCCGAACTTGGCGTCTTTGCCCTTCTTGTGGAGAATCGCGATTGCCTCTTCGTAGCGAATTCTCGGAAATGGTTTTTGTACGCGCTCGAGCTTCGACAGATCGCGCTCCAGGATTTCCAGCTCGGCGCGTTTGTTTTTGAGCACGTTTTGCACGACGCTGACCAGGAAGTCCTCGGCCAGATCCATGTCGCCCGCGAGGTCCATGTAGGCGACCTCGGGCTCGACCATCCAGAACTCGGTGAGGTGGCGGCGCGTCTTCGACTTCTCGGCGCGGAACGTGGGGCCGAAGGTGTAGATGCGGCCGAGCGCCATCGCGCCCGCCTCGCCGTAGAGCTGGCCCGATTGGGTCAGATAGGCCTTTTCGTCGAAGTAATCGACCTCGAACAAGTTGGTCGTGCCTTCGCACGCGTTGGGCGTGAAGATGGGCGCGTCCATCAAGACGAAGCCGCGGCTGTCGAAGTAATGGCGGATCTGGCGGATGATCTCGTGGCGCACGCGCAGGACGGCGACCTGCTTCTTCGAGCGCAGCCACAGATGGCGCTGCGACATGAGGAACGCGGTGCCGTGCTCCTTCGGCGAGATCGGAAAGTCCGCCGTCGGCAGCGCGACCACGTCGAGCGCTTTGACGCCGAGTTCGACGCCCAGGGCCGAGCGCGTGTCCTCGCGCACCGAGCCGGTCACGATGATCGACGCTTCCTGCTTGAGCGTGCCGATCTTGGCGAAGGTCTCGTCGGGGACGTCGGCCTTCGACACCACCGCCTGCACGATCCCGGTGCCGTCGCGCACCTGCAGAAAGTAGAGCTTGCCCTTGCCGGCCATGTTGTAGAGCCAGCCCTTGAGCGTGACCTCTTGCCCGACGTGATGCTTCAGATCCTCGACGTAGACGTGCGGCGCCATGCGCGTGGGATTAGCACGGCTATTGCGGACAGTACAGTCGCGAAGGGCCGATGGCGACGTCGTCGATGTACGCGGTCAGGTCGGCGTCGACGCTGCGGGTGACGCCGACGAACAGCGTCGAATAGCTGACCGCGCTGGTGCGCTGCCAGGGGCCGACCAGGTGATGGTTGTCGACGTAGAAGTCGACCATGCCGGCGGCGTCGATGACGAGCTCGACGCAGTGCCATTTGCCGCCGTCGGTGGGCACCATGTCGCTCTCGAAGTCGCCGGCCATCGACTCGTTCTCGGCGACCACCCAGAAGCCGCTCGAGTCGCCGCCGATGGTGAAGGCGTTGGTCGAGCCGCTCGGGTTCTCGTAGAGGGCGAGGATTTCGTCGAAGTGGGCGAGCGTCGCCGGGAAGTAGACGTTGGCGCGCAGCGCGAACGGCGGCGCCGTCGGCGTGAAGTCCTTCTCGACCTCGGCGTAGACGTCGCCCGGCGAGGCCGAGCCGTTGCCGATGGCGCGCAGCGCGAACATGCCGTGCGCCTTGATGCTCGACTGCACGGTGAGCGAGCCGGCGTCCTTCTTGGCGCTGGCGCCGTCCCATTTTCCGAGCGTGCCGCTCTCGAAGTCGTCGCAGAAGATGGCGCCGGCGGGGCAGATGGCGATCGACATGTCGGTCGCGCCGCCGCCGCCGAGATCGCCGCTGGCGCCGGCGAGATCGACGGGGCCGCCGAGATCGCCGGGCAGCGGCGCGCAAGCGGCGCCCGACTCGTCGAGCGTGAGCGTCACCTCGGCCGTGCCGTGGGCGATGAGGTGCACGGTGGCGGCGCTGCCGGCGATCACGTTGCCGCCGTCGTCGAGACCGTCGATCTCGACGCAGAGCGCGCCGAGGTTGCTCGGCAGGTGATGCACGACGATCGTCCCCGGCAGCGTCACCGGCGCGATCGTGCGCGGCGCGGCGCTCACGCCCTCGAGCGACACGCGCAGGCTCGACGGCATCGGCGCGGCGCCGGGCTCGACCAGGATGCGCAGGATC
>DASXOU010000438.1:0-10053 GCA_036494045.1 Polyangia bacterium
CTATCACGAGAGCAATGCGCGTGATCGGGTTGACCGGCGGCATCGCCAGCGGCAAGTCGACCGCAGCGCGCATCCTCGCCGAGCTCGGCGCGCGCATCGTCGACGCCGACGCGGTGGCGCGCGACATCGTGGCGCCCGGGCAGCCGGCGCTGGCCGAGATCGCCAAGCGGTTCGGCGGCGAGATGATCCAGCGTGACGGCACGCTCGATCGCAAGCGTCTCGGCGCGGTCGTCTTCGCCGACGCCGACAAGCGGCGCGTGCTCAACGCCATCACCCATCCGCGCATCGCCGTCGAGACCCAGGCGCGCCTCGGCCAGCTGCGCGAAGCGGGCGTGGCCGTCGCGGTGTACGAAGCGGCGCTCCTCGTCGAGAACGGCGTGCATCGCGGGCTCGACGGGCTCATCGTCGTCACCTGCGACGAAGCCACGCAACTGCGTCGACTTGTCGTCCGCGACGAATTCACCGAAGCCCAAGCGCGCGCGCGCATCGCCGCGCAGGCGCCCAACGCCGACAAGCTGGCCGCAGCCACGTGGGTGGTTGACACGAGCGGCCCATTGCCCGACACCAAGGAGCAGCTCGCGCGGGTGTGGGCCGAGATCCTGGCGAAATGACGGCGGCAAACAGCAAAGAGGCAAACGGCAACGGCAGCGGCAACGGTCACGCGGCGCACGACGTGTCGCTGGTGACCGGCTTCCCCGCGTTCACCGCGCGCCGGCTCGTCGAGCGCCTGCTCGCGCGCACCGCCGACGATCGCGTGCTCATGCTGGTGCGTGACAAGTTCAAGAACGACGCCGTCGCCTTCCAGGCGCTCCTGCCGCCGTCGTCACGCGCGCGCTTACGCCTCGTCGAGGGCGACGTCGCCGACATGGATCTCGGCCTGCCGGGCCCCGACTACAAGGCGCTGGTCGCCGAGATCACCGCGATCCATCACACCGCCGCGGTCTACTATCTCGGCGCCAAGCGCGAGCTGGTCGAGCGCGTCAACGTCGACGGCACGCGCATGATGCTCGAGCTCGCCGCCGACTGCACGCACCTGCGCCGCTTCGTGCACTGGTCGACGTCGCAGGTGTCGGGCGCGCGCTCGGGCGTGATCCTCGAGGAGGAGCTCGACTGCGGGCAGCGCTTCCGCAACATCTACGAGGAGACCAAGTTCCGCGCCGAGCGCATGGTGCGCGACGCCGCGCGACGGCTGCCGGTGACGATCTTGCGGCCCGGCATCATCGTCGGCGACTCCAAGACCGGCGAGATCGACAAGTTCGACGGGCCCTATTACCTGCTCGTCTTGATCGTGTCGTCGCCGATCGACGTGCACCTGCCACTGCCGGGGCGCGGCTCGGCGCCGCTCAACCTCGTGCCCATCGACTTCGTGGTCGAGTCGGCGATCGCCTTGTCGCGCGATCCGCGCGCCGTCGGCGGCACGTTCCACTTGACCGATCCGGCGCCGTTCTCCGCGCGCACCGTCTACGAGTTGGTGGCGCAGCGCGCCGACAAGAAGGCGCCGCGCGGCTCGATCCCGACCAGCCTGGCGCGCGCGCTTTTGAAGGCGCCCGGGCTGGAGCGGCTGGCGCGTGCCCCACTCGCCTTTCTCGAGGCGTTCAATCACCTCGCGCTCTACAACTGCCGCCACACGCTGACGCTGCTGTCGGGCGATCCGTGGCACGTGCGCTGCCCGCCGTTCGACAGCTACGTCGATCCGCTGGTGCGCTACGTCCGCGACGTGCAGGCGCGCAAGAAGCAGGCGCGCGACGAGGAGGCGGCCGACCCGCTCGACATGGCATGAGCAAGTCGCTCGTGATCATGCTGCTGGCGGCAGCCCTATCGACCACGACGGCGACGACGGCGCGCGCGCAACAGACGCCGCAGCCCGGACCCTCGCCGGCGCCGGCACCGTCGGCATCTTCGTCCGGCGACGACATCGACATCGCCAAGGCGCACTTCAACACCGGCCAGACCTACTACGAGCACGGCCGCTTCGCCGACGCCGCGCGCGAGTTCGAAGAGGCCTATCGCCTCTCGCCCAAGGCGCCGCTGCTCTACAATGTCGGCAAGTCCTACGACGGCAGCAACGACTTCGCGCGCGCGCTCGACGCCTATCAGCGCTTCCTCGCCGCCGCGCCGCCCGACAATCCCGATCGCGACTTCAGCGCCAAGCGCGTCGAGATGCTCGCCACGCTCGTCGGCAAGGTCACCGTCGCCGGCGCCGTCGACGGCTCCGCCGTCACGCTCGACGGCAAGCCCGCCGGCACCACGCCGCTTGGGGCGCCGCTCATCGTCAATCCCGGCCGCCATCAGCTCACGCTCGCGCACGAGGGCTACGCGACGTGGAACTCCCCCATCGACGTCGGCGTCGGCGGCAACACGACCGTCGCGGCCAAGCAGACCGACCTCGTCAAGCTGGTGCTCGTCAACCGCGACAAAGAGACGCCGGTCTACAGGAAATGGTGGCTGTGGACCGCGGTCGGCGGCGCCATCGTCGTGGCCGCCGTCGTCACCGCCGTGGTCGTCACCAGCAACGGCTCGAACGACGGGACGCCGACGGTGCAGCTCCCGCAGGTGAAGTGATGCGCAAGCTACTCCTCGCGCTCTTCGTCGTCGGCTGCGGCAACAATCAGCTCACGCTGCACTACAAGCTCGACGGCATCACGCCCGGCGACGTGGTGAAGGTCGAGACGCGCATCGACATCGACCACACCGCCGATCCGCGCAACTTCTACATCGATCAGCCGTTTCGCGAGGTCGCCACCGGCATCGGCTACGAGATCAGCGACCCCGACATGACCGGCACGCGCACGCTGCTCGTCACGCACGACTCCACGCTCGGCTACGTCTTCGCGCCGACGTTCGAGTTCCGCCTCTTGCCGCCGGTCAACGGCACCGCGCCGCCGCTGACCATCACGGCGACCGCCATCGGGCTCAGCGACACCATCGGCAAGACCACCATCGGCGGCAAGTTCAGCGACGACGCCAGCGTCACCATCGATCTCACCGATCAACGTTGCGGCGGCGTCGCGTGCGATCCCGGCACCAACCAGATCTGCTGCGGCGGCACCACCTGCTCCGACCTGCAGGGCGACGTCGCCAACTGCGGACAGTGCGGCGCCGCCTGCGGCCAGACCGGCGACAGCTGCTCCGGCGCCGCCTGCCGCTGCGCCGGCGGCTCGGCGTGCGCGGGCAGCTCCACCTGCTGCGCCGGCGTCGGCTGCGTCGATCTGCAGAGCGATCCGTTCCACTGCGGCGGCTGCGACAAGGCCTGCAACCCGGGCGAGAGCTGCGTCGCCGGCGCCTGCATGTGCGGCAACAATCCCGCCTGCGGCGCGTCGACGCTGTGCTGCGCCGATACCGGCATGTGCGCCGTCGGAAATTCGTGCCCATGCGGTCCGACGATGTGCACCTTCCCCGAGGTCTGCTGCAACAGCATGACCGGCACTTGCGCCAACACCGGCGACGACAACGCCAACTGCGGCGCCTGCGGCCACGCCTGCGTCGCGCCGCTCGCCTGCGCCAACGGTGCCTGCACCTGCAACGGCGCCATCTGCGCCGCCGGCGACACCTGCTGCACCACCGGCTGCGCCAACACCACCAACGATCCGGCCAACTGCGGCGCGTGCGGCAAGAGCTGCCTCGCCGGCGAGGTCTGCTCGGGCGGCCAGTGCGTGTGCGGCTCGAGCATGTGCGCGGCCGGTCAGCTCTGCTGCACCGCGATGGGCACCACCGCCGCGTGCACCACGCAGAGCCCGACCAACTGCGGCGCCTGCGGCCACCAGTGCAAGCCGGGCGAGAGCTGCACCAACAGCGCCTGCAGCTGCAACGGCGGCGCCGCCTGCACCGGCAACGAGATCTGCTGCCCCGGCGGCTCCGCCGCTGGCGCGGGCTGCAGCGACATCTCGACCGATCCCAATCACTGCGGCGACTGCAACACGCGCTGCACCTCCGGCGACGCCTGCGTCATGGGCAAATGCGTGACGACGCCGTGCAACCCGCCGTGCATGGACGGCAACGCCTGCATCGGCGGCCAGTGCCGTTGCAACGGCTCGGGCGCGTGCAACAACGGCCAGACCTGCTGCAGCGACGGCTGCAAGGATCTATCGAGCGATCCGCAGAACTGCAACGCGTGCGGCAAGAAGTGCGCGTCGGGCAGCTACTGCTGCAATGGCACCTGCACCGTGCCCAACAACGGCAACTGCACCGGCTGCGGCCAGGCGTGCTCGGGCGGCCAAAGCTGCTGCACGTGCGGCGGCTCGTCGAGCTGCCAGGGCTTGTGCGTCTGCCTGTAGCGCCGTCCGTCGCTACGGCTGCAAGAGCAAGCGGCGCAGATAGCTGATGTGCAGCGCCTGGTCGAGCTTGACCGCGAGCCGATCGAGATCCTTCTTGTGGCGCAGGACGTTCAGCGATGCGTCGAGCCCGACGACGGCGCCGACCGCGCGCTTGCCGATGCGCACCGGCAGGATGACGCCGAGCCCTTCGCGCGCGGCGCCGAGCGGCTTGGCCAGCTCGCCGAGATCGGCGGCGTAGAGCCGGCCGACCCACGCCTCGCCGCCGGCGAGCACGCGCGCTACAGCCGGCGATTCCTCGAGGCCGACGTTGAGCTGCCGGAGCAGCGCGCTGTCGATGCCCTGCCCGCGCCAGCCACCGAGGAGCCCGTTGCGCAAGAGGAACACCGCCAGCCGCCCGACGTCCTGCTCGACGTAGCGCATGGCGACGTCGAAGATGGCGTCGTCGGTTTGCGCCGCCACCAGCATCGCCGACACCTTCTCCATCGGCATCCGCTTGGGCGACCCCGCCGGCGCCGCGGCGGGAAGATGGTCGTCGAGATAGCCGGCGAGCGACTCGACGTCGACCTTGAGCGGCCCCGAGCCGAAGCCGGTGTAGACCGGCGCCTCCGACGCCGCGTCTTCGGGCGGCGGCGGCGGCAGCTGCGCGCCGAGCGGCAGCGCCGACTTCTTGGGCGCGTCCTCGATCTTGAGCAGCTCGGCGCCTGCGGTCTTGACCTGCACGACGCGCGGCTTGCGCTTGACCTTGTAGTAGCGCTCGAGCGCGTACTGCACGAGCAGCTCGGGCGCCACCATCGGGCGCACCTGCTTGCCGGTCGCCTTCGACAGCTCGCCGTGCGCCTGCTTGTCGGTGGGATCGGCCATCACCACCCACAGCTTGTCGCCGTCCTGACGGATCGGCACCGCGCGCAGCCGCTCGGCGAGCGAGGCCGGCACCAGCTTGATCGCGGACGCCTCGCACTTCTCGAGCTGCGCCGCCGTCGCCGACGGGATATTGAGCTGCTTGGCGAGGATCCCCGCCAGCGTGCGATCGTCGACGAGCCCGAGCTCGACGAGACAGGTGCCGAGCCGCCCGCCGTGCGTGCGTTGGTGGGTGAGCGCGTCGGACAGCTGCGGCCGCGTGATGACGCCCGCGTCGACGAGCAGCTCACCGAGCTTCTGCAGGGGCGGCATCGCTAGCGGATCCTAGGCGAGGGCGCGCAGACCTTCGCGGTCGGCGAGGATGACCTTGCGACCTTCGGTTTGAATGAGCCCGCGCCGCTTGAACTGCGACAAGGTCAGCGACACCGTCTCACGCGTCGAGCCGATGAGGTTCGCCATCTCTTGATGCGTGATCTTGAGCGACACCAAGGTGCCGCGGCTGTCGTCGACGCCGTACTCGGCGGCGAGGCGCAAGAGCAGCTCGGCGAGCTTGGCGTTCACGTCCTTGAAAATGAGCTGCTCGATCTTGTTTTCCACGTCGCGGCGGCGCTGCGAGACGATCTTGGTGAGCCGGAAGCCGATGATGCCTTCCTTCTGCACAATCTTCTCGAACTCGGCGCGATCGATCTCGGTGATGAGCGCGTTCTCCATGGCTTCGGCCATCTCTTCGCGCGGGCCGCCGTCGATCATGACGAGCTCGCCGAAGATCTCACCGGGGCCGCGATAGGCGAGCGTCAGCTCCTTGCCGTCACGCGTGACCTTGGAGATCTTGACGCGCCCGCCGTTGACGAAGTAGACCGCCTGGCCGGGGTCGCCCGGGAGATAGACCACCTGGCGGCGTCGAACTTCTTTGAGCTCGACGCACTGCACGAGCTTGTGGATGGTGTCGTGCGAGACGTCTTGGAACAGCGGGATTTTCTTGATGTACCAAAGCGCCCGCTTCTCGTCCTGGGCCATAATGTAGTTAGCCTAACAAATCGGAGGGGGCCGCGCAAACGGTATTCTCGCGAACTGAACCGCGCCGAATGTTAAGGGCCACAACTCGCGGCGCGCTCGCGGTTGTAGATGTCGATGGCGAGGGCGCGCTCCTTGGCGGCGCGATGATAGAGGACGGCGCCCCCAATGATGCCTGCGGCGCCGGTGACGCCGAGGATGACGCCGCCGGCGATCGAGCCGTCCTGGTTCTTGTCGATCCCGTAGCCGAGCAGACCCACGCCGGGCAGGAACAGCACGGGGCCGAGCACGAGCGAGCCGAGGCCGAGCCACTCGTCGAGCTGCGCCTTGCCGGCGAACATGCGCGCGTCGTCGACGTCGGCGGTGGCGGCGATGAGGTCGTCGCCGGGCACGCGGCGGTGCGCCTTGTAGAGCTGGTACTCGGAGCCGATCGCGTGCGGATGGCCGATGGCGTAGATGCAGTCGTGCTCGTTGCGCAGATCGGGATCGAGCTCGGCGGCGCAGCCGGCGACGGCGACGGCGAGGAAGCAGGCGACGAGGCGGATCACGGCCGTGATCGTACCACGAGCGCCGCGCCGGCGACGGCGGTGAGCGCGGCCACGCCGAAGGGCACCAGCGCGGGCGGCGGCGCGCTCCATCCGGCGCGCAGCGCGACGACGACGACGACGTTGTTGGCGAAGTGGAAGGCGAGCGCCGGCCACAAGGAGCGCGATCCCGCGCGCACGCCGCCGAGGAAGAGCCCGCCGACGAGCGCGGGGATGAGGCGATAGATCGATCCATGATAGAGCGCGAAGGCGACGGCGCTGCCGACGACGGCACCGACGGCGCCGAGCCGCGGGCGCAGCGCGCCGAAGACGACGCCGCGAAACAGGAGCTCCTCGGCGAGCGCGGGCACGAGCGCGACGCCGGCCAGATCGACGACGAGCGCGCGCGCGCCTTGTGCGGGCACGATCATGCGCTCGAGCGAGCGCTCGACGGCCGGCGGCGTCGGCAGGATGCGCTCGAGCCAGGCGTGCTCGCCGACGGCGACGAGGTAGAAGGCGGCGGCGCCGAAGACGAGCCCACCGGCGACGCCGAGGAGAGACACGCGCCCGAGGCCGAGCTCGGCGGGCGGCACGCGCCGCGCCGCCAGGAACGCCGCCGTCGGTGCCACGATGCAGACGAGCTCGGCTGCCACCGTGCCGGCGAGGCCATAGCCGGCGAGCCCCGTGCCGGCGGTCATGAGCGCGAGGAAGCTCAGCGCCACCAGCGCCATCGCCTCCCACGCCACCAGCATCGAGCGGCCTACAGAACTTTCTTGAGGTACGCGCCGGTGTGCGAGGCCGCCGAGCGCGCGACGTCGTCGGGCGAGCCCTGCGCCACGATGTTGCCGCCGCCGTCACCGCCTTCGGGGCCGAGGTCGATCACATAGTCGGCGGTCTTGATGACGTCGAGGTTGTGCTCGATGACGATCACCGTGTTGCCCTGCTCGACCAGCTCGTTGAGCACGGTCAGGAGCTGCTTGATGTCGTCGAAGTGCAGGCCGGTCGTCGGCTCGTCGAGGATGTAGATGGTGCGCCCGGTGCCCTTCTTGGCCAGCTCCTTCGACAGCTTGATCCGCTGCGCCTCGCCGCCCGACAGCGTCGTCGCCGGCTGCCCGAGCCCGATGTAGCCGAGCCCGACGTCGCGCAGCGTCTCCAGCTTCTGCCGGATCTTGGGCACGTGCTGCAGGAACTCCGCCGCTTGCGTCACGGTCATGTCGAGCACGTCGGCGATCGACGCGCCCTTGTAGCGGACTTCCAACGTCTCGCGGTTGTAGCGGCGCCCGATGCACGCCTCGCACTCGACATAGATGTCGGGGAGAAAGTGCATCTCGATGCGCAGGATGCCGTCGCCCTGGCACGCCTCGCAGCGCCCGCCCTTGACGTTGAACGAGTAGCGCCCCGCTTTGTAACCGCGCGCCTTCGACTCGGGCAGCGCGGCGAACAGATCGCGGATGTGCGTGAACACGCCCGTGTAGGTCGCCGGGTTCGATCGCGGCGTGCGCCCGATCGGCGATTGATCGATGTCGACCACCTTGTCGGCGTGATGCAGCCCTTCGATCTGATCGTGGTCGCCCGGCTGCAGCTTGGCGTGATGCAGCCGCTGCTTGAGCGCGGGCAGCAAGGTGTCGATGACGAGCGACGATTTTCCCGAGCCGCTGACGCCGGTGACGCAGGTGAAGACACCGACGGGAAAGCGCACCGTCAGGTTGCGGAGGTTGTGCGCGCGCGCGCCTTTGATCGAGATGTACTTGTTGCCCGACTGCCGGCGCGACTTCGGCGCCTCGATGCGCTTGCGCCCCGATAGATACGCGCCGGTGAGCGACGCGGTCGAGCTCTTGATGTCCTCGGGCGAGCCGGCGGCGACGATGCGCCCGCCGTGCACGCCCGCGCGCGGCCCCATGTCGACGACGTGATCGGCCGCCATGATGGTCTCCTCGTCGTGCTCGACGACGAGGACGGTGTTACCGAGATCGCGCAGCCGCCGCAGCGTCTCGAGGAGGCGCGCGTTATCGCGCTGGTGGAGGCCAATCGACGGCTCGTCCAAGATGTAGAGGACCCCGACCAGGGAAGAGCCGATCTGCGTCGCCAGGCGGATGCGCTGCGCCTCCCCGCCCGACAGCGTCGCCGAGGTGCGATCGAGCGTCAGGTACTGCAGGCCCACGTTGACGAGGAAGCTCAGCCGCTCGGTGATCTCGCGCAGGATGCGCTCGGCGATCGCTTTTTCGCGCTGCGTGAGCTGCAGCTTGGCGAAGAACTGGTGCGCGTCACGAATCGGCAGGTTGGTCAGCTCGTTGACCGGCATGTCGCCGACCTTGACGAAGCGCGCCTCCTTGCGCAGTCGCGTGCCGCCGCACTCTTCGCACGGCGATCGGTTCATGTAGCGATGGAACTCTTCGTAGGCCGCTTCGAAGCCGTCTTCGCCGCCGCGGTTGCCCTCTTCGCGCCGGCGCCGCTCGTACTCGTGCAGCCGCCGCTCGAGGTTGGCGAGCACGCCCTCGAACTCTTTTTTGAACTTGTGGCGCGTGCCGCCCTTCTCGAAGAAGAAGTCGACCTCTTCGTTGCCCGAGCCTTCCATGATCAGCTTCTTGTGCTCGGGCGGCAGCTTCGACCACGGCGCGAACATGTCGATCTTGTAGTGCGCGGCGACGGCGTCGAGGATCTGCTGGAAGAAGGGCGCGTTGCGCTTTTCCCACGGATCGATCGCGCCCTCGCGCAGCGACAATTCTTCGTTGGGCACGATCAAATCGGGATCGAAGAAGAGCTTGGCGCCGATGCCGTCGCAGTTGGGGCACGCGCCGTGCGGATTGTTGAACGAGAACATGCGCGGCGTGATCTCGGGATACGAGATGCCGCAGCTGATGCACGCGAACTTCTCGGAGAACAGCATGTCGCCGGCAGCGTCGTCGTCGAGCACCGGCGAAATCTTGACGATGCCCTCGGCGAGCTTGAGCCCGAGCTCGATCGAATCGGTCAATCGCTGGCGAATATCCGGTTTCACCGCCAAACGATCGACGTAGACCTCGATGGTGTGCTTCTTGTTCTTGTCGAGCTTGATCTGCTCCGACAGATCGTGGAGCTCGCCGTCGATGTTGACGCGCACGAAGCCCTGCTTCTTGAGCGCCTCGAGCTCCTTTTTATATTCGCCCTTGCGATCGCGCACCATGGGCGCGAGCACACTGAAGCGCGTGCCCTCGGGCAGCTCGAGCACGCGATCGACCATCTGCTGCACGGTCTGCGAGGCGATGCGCTGCCCGCAGTTGTAGCAATGGACGATGCCGATGCGCGCGTAGAGCAGGCGCAGGTAATCGTAGACTTCGGTGACCGTGCCGACGGTCGAGCGCGGGTTCTTCGAGGTCGACTTCTGCTCGATCGAGATCGCGGGC
>DASXOU010000439.1:0-3532 GCA_036494045.1 Polyangia bacterium
GACCTCGATGTTGACGTCCATGCGATTCGGATCGGTATCGGACGTCTTCGTCGATAATTCGACCTTCTCGAAATAACCGAGCGCCTGCACCAGGCGCTTCGAGCGGTCGAGGCGCGTCTGGTTGTAGAGCTCGCCTTCGTAGACGCGCATCTCGCGGCGGATGACCTTGTCGCGCGTCTTGGTGTTGCCGCGGATGTTGATGCGCCCGAAGTAGACCTGCTGCCCCTTCTGCACCTCGAAGACGACGTCGACGGTGCGCTGCACGGCGTCGATGGCCGTTTGCGGCATGATGTTGACGTAGGCGTAGCCGGCGTCCTTGTAGATGTCGTTGAGGTTCTGGATGTCTTTGCCGAGCTTCGAGCGGTTGAACCACTCGCCGGCGTGCACGCCCATGCGTTTGAAATAATCTTCTTTCGCTTGCAATAAATCGCCGTGGAAATCGATTTTCCCGATTTTATATTGCTCGCCCTCTTCGACGGGGATCGTGATGTAGAGGAATTCCTTGTCACCGGAGAGCTCGATCTCCGGCTTCCCCAGCTTCACGTTGATATAGCCGCGGTCGTAATAGAACGCGGTAATCAACAACAGATCGCGATCGAACGCGTCCTCGCGATAGGTCCCCGACGAGGTCAGAAACGACAGCCAGCCGCCCTCTTGCGTGCCCATCGCCGACTTGAGCTCGCTGTCGCTGATGTGCTCGTTGCCGAGGAACTTGATCGATCGGACCTCGACCTTGGCGTGCTCGTCGACGTTGAAGTAGATGTCGACGTGGTTCTCGTCCTTGCGCTGGATGTCGGAGCCGACCTCGGCGAGGTAAAAGCCCTTCTCGACGTAGAGGTCCTTGATCTTCTCGACGTTGCGCTTGACCTTCGCCGGGTCGATGATCGTGTCCTTCTTGACGTCGAGGACCTCGTTGATCTTGTCGAGGCCGACCTCGTGCGCGCCCGAGACGTAGATCTTTCGGATCAGCGGCTTCTCGCGCACGATGAAGGTCAGATCGATCTTGCCGCCGCTCTCTTGCGCCTCGACCTGCACGTCCTCGAAGAAGTTCAGGCGCCAGATCGCGCGGATGTCGTCGCGCAGCTGCTCGGAGCTGAGCTTTTCGCCCGGCTGCGACTTGATGGCGACGCGCAACGCGTCGTCCTCGGCCTTGTGGTTGCCCTTGAACTTGATGGCGCCGATGATGCGCCCGTCGTATTCGCTGGTGCCGGGCTGGCGGCCGCGCTCGCCGCCCGCTTCTTGCGCGAACGAAACGGTCGCGAACGAGACGACCACTGCGCAGGCGAGCGCGCAGAGCTTACGCATGGCCGACGATGGACGGCTCGTCCGAGATCATGCCGTCGACCATGTGCACGCGGCGCGGCAGACGCCTGGCGAACTCGGGATTGTGCGTGACCACGACCAGCGTCATGCCGAGATCGCGGTTGAGCTCGACGACGAGCGAGTGCATCTCCTCGCCGGTGGCAGTGTCCAGGTTGCCGGTCGGCTCGTCGGCGAGGAGCACGCGCGGCTCCATCACGAGCGCGCGCGCCAACGCCACGCGCTGCTGCTCGCCGCCCGACAGCTCGCCGGGCCGATGGGTGACGCGCTTCTGCAGGCCGACGCGGATCAAGAGCTTCATGGCGCGCGCGTTGGCTTCGTCGCGCCCGAGGCCGGCGATGAGCGCGGGCATGGCGCAGTTCTCGACGGCGGTGAACTCGGGAAGCAGGTGGTGGAACTGGAAGACGAAGCCGATGGTGCGGTTGCGGAAGTCGGCCATCGCCGCCGGCGGCATGCGCGTGACCTCGACGCCGTCGTAGAAGACCGCGCCCGCGGTCGGTTGGTCGAGCGTGCCGAGCAGGTGCAAGAGCGTCGACTTGCCGGCGCCCGACGAGCCCACCACGGCCACCATTTCGCCCGCGCCAATCATGAGGTCGATGCCGCGCAACACTTCGAGCTTCTGGCCCCCGTGGTCGTACGACTTGCGCAATTGCCGGATCTCGACGCGGGCCCCGCTCATGGAAGGTGGCGCAGCATACTGCAATTGACCTGGATTTGAAGCAAAAGGTTGCCCTGAAAACAGAACGAAATCAGCCGCGCAGGCCGTCGACGGGGCGCAGGCGGGCGGCCATCCACGCGGGATAGAGCGTGGCCAGAAGCGCGATGGCGAGCGAGGCGGCGAAGACCGCGGCGATCTCGTACGGGTTCATCTGCACCGGCAGCGTGGTGATGTAATAGACGTCGGTGTTGAGCGGAATGCCGAAGCGCGACAGCGCCCAGCAAGCGACGACGCCGGCGCTGATCCCGGTGACCGTGCCGATGCTGCCGATGAGCAGGCCCAGCACCATGAAGGCGCCGAGCACGGTGCCGTCGCGCGCGCCCATCGACTTGAGGATCGCCACTTCTTTGTCCTTCTCGAGCACCAGCATCATGCCGTTGGCGATGATCGAGAACGCGGCGACGAGGACGCCGAAGCACAAGAGCACGAACATGAGGATCTTCTCGATCTTCAGCGCCGAGAACAGGCTGCGGTTGAGCTGCTTCCAGTCCTGGACCTCGTAGCCGGGGCCGGCGATGCGTTCGAGCGCGGCGCGCACCGGCTCGGTGCGATCGGGATCGGCGAGCTTGAGCTCGATGCCGGTGACCTCGCCCGGCATGTTGAAGAATTTCTGCGCGTCGGGCAGCGCCAGATACGCGTACTTCGAGTCGTACTCGAACATGCCGCTGAAGAACACGCCGGCGACGCGGAACGGCTTCGACTTCGGGATCGCGCCCGAGGGGCCGATGCCGCCGAAGGGCGAGACGATGTTGACGTCGTCGCCGAGGTAGAGGCGCAGGTTCTTGGCCAGCTCGCGCCCGATGATCACGCCCGGCCGCACGCTGCGCTGGAACTTGAACGCGTCCTTGGGCGGCGCCTCCTCGGGATCCTTCTTCGCGTTCGGATCGTCTTTCGCCTTCGGATCCTTTTTCTTCTCGTCCTTCTTCGGCTTGTCGTCGTCGTCGAACAGCGACGGCCCGGTGACGCCGACCAGCTTCTTCGGATCCTCGAGATACTCGAGCCCGCCGTAGATTGTGTTCTTCACGAGGTCGGTCACCGAGCCGACCGTCTTCGGATCGATCCCCTTGACGATCACGCCCGACAAGTTCGACTGCGACGAGATCATCACCTCGTTCTCGACGTACGCGGTCGCGCCAACGACGCCGGGCACGCCGGCGAACGCGTCGCGCAGCCGCGCGTAATCAGTGAACGGCTGATCGTTTTCCGCCGGCCGCGTGACCACGATGTGCGCGTTGTTGCCGAGGATCTTGCGCTTCAAGTCGTTCTCGAACCCCGACATGATCGACAGGACGATCACCATCGCCGCCGACGCCAGGAACAGGCCGGCGATGTTGATGGTCGTGAAGATCGTGAGCCGCCGGATGAGCACCGTCACGTACAGGACGACGGTGAAGAGCACCATGAGCCCAACCTTCGATCCCTGGAACAGCGGCAGGTAACGCGCGCGCCAATCGAGCCAGCGCGGGTTGTGCACCGTCTCGATCCACGGGATCG
>DASXOU010000440.1:0-5922 GCA_036494045.1 Polyangia bacterium
CGTTCGTCGCGGCGCTGTTGCTCGCCGCGATCGCCTTGTATCGGTGGCTCTTGTCGCCGATCTTCGGCGCGCTCGGCGCCCGCTGCCGCTTTCATCCCACGTGTTCCACGTACGCCGCCGAGTGCGTGCGTCACTACGGACCGGCGCGCGGCAGCTGGCGCGCGCTCAAGCGGCTCGGTCGCTGCCATCCGTTCCACCCAGGCGGGTACGATCCGCCGATTCCATCGGATTCGATCAATGGATAAGCGCGTCCTCATGGCATCGGTGGTCTCGATGGGCGTCGTGCTCATCTGGATCGCGTTCTTCGGCAAGCCCAAGCACGACGAGAAGAAGACGGACGTCGCGGCTCCGACGGCGTCGGTGGCCACGGCCAATCCGGCGACGGCGCAGGCGGCGGCCGACGGGGCCAAAGAGCCGGCGCCGAAGCCGACGGAAAAGTCAGCCGAGAAGACGGATGGTCCGCCGGCGCCGCCGCCGGCGAAGGCGACGCCGGTCGAGTCGACGTTGGAGCTGGCGAAACACTATCGCGCGACGTTCACGTCGGAGGGCGCAGCGCCGACGCATTGGGTGCTGCTCGACAAGCAGTACAAGGTCGACAACCCGCGCGAGAGCAACAAGCAGGCGGAGCCGATCGATCTCGTCAAGACGACCGTGCCCAATCTGCCGCTGACGATGATCATCACCTCGTCGCCGCAAGCGGGCGCGCAGCTCAGCGTTCCCGCCGACGCGATGTGGACGCCGCAGCCGCAAACCGATCCGAACGTGCTCTCTTACGTCTGGGAGGACGCGGTCGCGCGCGTCGAGAAGCGCTTCACGCTCGTGCCCGGCACCTACCAGGTCAACCTGCACGTCACCATCGAGAACAAGACCGACGACAAGTGGATGCAGCCGTACGTGACCTGGCAGCTGCACGGCTATCAAGATCCGAACATCAAGCCGGGCGGCATGTTCAGTAAGCGCGTGCAGCTCAACAGCGCCGATTGCTACAACAACGGCAAGGTCAAGCGCGCGAGCTTCGACGAGCTCATCAAGAAGGGCAAGGTCGATCAGCTCGGCGACGTGCGCTGGATCGCGGTCGCCGAGCAGTACTTCACGACCGCGATCGCAGTGGCGCCGTCGACGGGCCAGTCGGTGTGCACGATCGAGGGCGGCCGCGACGGCAGCATGAGCGCGATGCTGGCGCTGCCGGTGCGGAATATCCACGGCCAGAAACCCGGGCCGGGCATCACCGGCGACAAGAAGGCCGAGTACGACGCGGTCGCGTTCATGGGGCCGAAGATCTTGTCGCAGCTCGACGCGGTGCAGACGGCGGGCGCGTCGGCGCACCTCGGCGATCTGATGGAGTACGGCTGGGGAGGCCTGCTCGAGTGGCTGGCGCGGCCGATGCTCGCGGTGCTCAAGGCGATCCACTTCGTGCTGCCGAACTGGGGCGTCGCGATCATCTTCCTCACGATCATCTTGAAGGCGGTGACCTGGTTCCCGACGCAGAAGTCGCTGAAGTCGATGAAGGCGATGGCGAAGCTGAAGCCGGAGATGGACAAGCTCAAGGAGCGCTTCGCCAACGACAAGAACGCGCTCAACCTGGCGACGATGGAGCTGTACAAGAAGCACGGCGTCAACCCGCTCGGCGGCTGCTTGCCGATCTTGATCCAGATGCCGATCTACATCGCGCTCTACTCGATGCTGGGCAACTCGGTCGAGCTCTATCGCTCACCGTTCGTCTTCTGGATTCGCGATCTGACGGCGGCCGATCCGTTCTTCGTGCTGCCGATCGTGACCGGCCTGCTCATGTTCGTGCAGCAGCTGACGCAGCCGGCGAATCCCGATCAGCAGCAAAAGATGATGATGTACCTGACGCCGGTGATGTACACGGCGTTCTCGATCTTCCTGCCGGCGGGCTTGACGATCTATATTCTGACCAACACGCTCCTGACCTTCATACAGCAGTGGCTGCTCAAACGCGACGACAAGCCGGCGCGACCGAAGGCCGTGGCGACCAAGCCGGCGAGGGCATGATGGAAGAAGCAGCGAACATTCTGCGGACGATTCTGGCGAAGATGGGCGTGGAGCACGAGGTCGTGCCGACGGAGAACGAAGAGCGCATCACGCTCGAGGTCAAAGGGCCGGAGACGGGCCTGGTGATCGGCAAGAAGGGGCAGACGCTCGATTCGTTGCAGTACCTCGTCAACAAGATCGTGTCGAAGAAGCTCGGTGAAGGCGAGGGCAAGCCGATCACCGTCGACGCCGAGGGCTATCGCGGGCGGCGCGCCGAGGCGCTCGTCGAGATGGCGCACAAGATGGCGGAGAAGGCCAAGCGCACCGGGCGGCCGGTGGCGGCGGATCCGATGAGCGCGGCCGATCGACGCATCATCCACGTCACGTTGGCGGAGATGCAGGGGCTGACGACGCGGTCGGAAGGCGAAGGGATCTATCGGCATCTCGTCGTGATCCCGACGCGCGACGGCGACGGTGGCGTCAAGCAATAAGCGCGATTCGCGCGAGACCATCGCGGCGATTGCGACGGCGGTAGGCGGCGGCATCGGCATCGTGCGGCTCTCGGGGCCGCGTGCGGGCGAGATCGTCGGCAAGGTCTGTCGGCCGTGGCCGCAAAAGGCGCAGTCGCACAAGTTGCAGTGGACAGTCGCGTACGATCTCGCGACCAGCGCGCGGATCGACGAGGTGCTCGCGGTGGTGATGCGCGCGCCGAAGTCGTATACCGGCGAGGACGTGGCCGAGCTCCAGGGGCACGGCGGGCCGCTGGTGATGCAGCGGATCCTCGAGGCCGTGCTGGTCGCGGGCGCGCGCATGGCCGAGCCGGGCGAGTTCACGCGGCGGGCGTTCGAGGCTGGGCGGATCGATCTGACGCGCGCGGAGTCGGTGGCGGCGTTGATCGGCGCGCGCGGCGAGCGGGCGCTGCGCGCGGCGCAGGCGATGCACGCGGGCGCGCTCGCGGAGCGGATCGTGCGCCTCCGGCAGAAGCTGATCGCGCTGCTCGCCGAGCTCGAGGGCGCGATCGATTTTCCCGAGGACGCGGGCGACGCGGTGCCCGAGGCGGCGAGCGCGCGGGCGCTGGGCGAGATTTCACGTGAGATGCGCGCGCTGGCGGCGAGCTATCGGCCGGCGCTGTTTCGGCCGGCGGAGGTGGCGCTGGTCGGGCGCGTGAACGCGGGCAAGTCGAGCCTGCTGAACGCGCTCGTCGGGCAGGAGCGCGCGATCGTCGACGAGGCGCCCGGCACCACGCGCGACGCGGTGGTCGCGGAGGTCGCGCTCGACGGCGTGGCGGTCACGCTCGTGGATACGGCGGGCGAGCGCGAAGATCTGGAGCGGCCCGAACGGATCGAGCTGCGCGGGATCGAGCTCGGGCAAAAGCGCGCGGCGCGGGCCGATGCAGTAGTGCTCGTCGTCGACGGCGCGATCGGGTTCGGCGACGTCGAGCGGCGGGCGTGGGACGCGATCGCCGGGGTCAAGCTGATCGCGTGGAACAAGCACGACCTCGGACGCGCGCGCGATCTGCCCGAGGGCGCGAGCGTCGTCGAGACGGCCGCGACGAGCGGATATGGCGTGGCGGCGCTGGGCGCGGCGATCGCGCGCGCCGTCGCGGGTGACGCCGAAGAGGGCGTGGCGGTGGTGAGCGCGCGCCAGGCCGAAGCGCTCGGCGACGGCGCCGCGACGCTCGAGCGCGCGTCGGCGCTGCTCGGCGCGGGCGAGCCGCCGGAGCTGGCGGCGGTCGATGCGCGGCGCGCGCTCGATGCGATGGGGCGCGTCACCGGCGAGACCGTCGACGCCGAAGTGCTCGACGCCATCTTCGCGCGCTTTTGCATCGGCAAGTGAACACGCGCTTCGACGGCATCGTCGTGCTCGGCGCGGCGCTCGGGCCCGAAGGCGATCTCGGCCCGCTGCTCGCCGATCGCGTGCTCGCCGGGGTCGAAGCCTGGCGCGCCGGTCGCGCGCCGATGCTGCTCATGACCGGGCGCTACGAAGCGGAGCTGATGAAGCGGCGCGCAGTGACGCTCGGCGTGCCGGCGGCGGCACTGCTCGTCGAGACGGCGGCGCTGACGACGCGGCAGAACGCGACCGGCTGCGCGGCCATCTTGCGCGCGCACGGTTGGCGGCGCGCGCTGGTGGTGACGCAGGCGTTTCATCGCGCGCGCGCGGTGGCGGCGTTTCGCCGCGCCGGCGTCGAGGCGGCGGCGCTCGACTACGCGGGGATGCCGGTGCGGCTGCGCACGCGGGCGCGCGAGCTGATCGCTGTAGCGGCCTATCGCGCGCGTGGTTGGATCTGATCGAGGACGCGATCGGCGACGGCGTCGGCATCGCGCCCGTGCGGGAAGGTGCCGAGGATGGGCACGCGGCCCCAGCGCGCGATGGCGTCGGGGTTGGTCGCTTCTTCGGGCCCGGCGCTCTCGACCGCTCGGCAGAGCACGACGCCGGCGACGGCGAGCGAGCGCGCGCGTGCGGCTTCGAGCGTGAGCAGCGTGTGGTTGACGGTGCCGAGCGATGCCCGCGCGACGACGAGCAGCGGCAGGCCGAGTCGCCCGGCGACGTCGGCCATGAGCACGCCGGACGCGACCGGAACCAAGAGGCCGCCGGCGCCTTCGACGATCGTGAAGTCCGCGTCTCTCGTGAGACGCGCGAAGGATTCGGCGATGCGCGCAACGTCGACGACGGCTCCCTCCGCTCGCGCCGCCACTTCCGGCGACGCGGGCAGGGCGAAGCGATAGGGCCGCGCGAGCGCGGGGTCGAGGGCGCGTCCGGCGGCGTCGAGGAGGCGCGCGCCGTCGTCGCCGTCGCCGGTCTCGCACGGCTTCATGATCGCGACGCGCAGGCCGCGACGCACCGCCGCGCGCGCCAGGGCGCATGCGACCCAGGTCTTGCCGACACCGGTGTCGGTGGCGGTGACGAACAGCCCGTTCACGCGCCGCACACCGCGCGGATCGAGTCGCGCGTGCCGTCGACGAGACGATCGATCTCGTCGTCCGTGATCGAGAGCGGCGGCATCATCACGATCACGTTGCCGAGCGGACGCAGCAGGATGCCGCGCGCGCGTAAGTCCATGCACACGCGCGCGCCCATCGCCTGCTCGTAGGCGTAAGGCCCGAGCTCGACGCCGATCATGAAACCGCGGCGGCGAATGGCGGCGACTTCGGACAAGGGCGCGATGCGCTCGTCGAGGCGCGCGTGCAGGCGCGCGATCTTCGGCTGCAGCCGCTCGAGCACGCGGTCGCGCTCGAAGATCTCGAGTGACGCGATGCCGGCGGCGCACGCCAGCGGATTTCCCGTGTACGTGTGTCCGTGGAAAAATGTGAGCTTATGCTCATATTTACCGAGAAAAGCGCTGTAGATCTCTTCGGTCGCCAGCGTCGCGGCCAGCGGCAGATAGCCGCCGCTGATTCCTTTGGCCAGGCACAGAAGGTCGGGCGCGGCCGATTCCTGCTCGCAGGCGAACATCGTCCCCGTGCGCCCGAAGCCGGTCGCGACCTCGTCGGCGACGAGGAGGACGTCGTGTTTCGTGCAGAGCTCGCGGGCGGCGCGCAGAAAGCCGGGTGGTTGCAGCAGCATGCCGGCGGCACCTTGCATCAGCGGCTCGACGACGAGCGCGGCCAGGTCGCGCGCGTGCTCGGCGAGCATCCGCTCGAGCGCGTCGATCGCCGGCGCCACGCGTAAGACGTGAAAGAGCAGCGGATGGAAGATCTCGTGGAAGAGATCGATGCCGCCGACGCTGACCGCGCCGACGGTGTCGCCGTGATAGGCATCGGTGAGCGCCAGGAACTTCTGCTTGCCGGCGCGGCCGCGCTGCTTTTGATACTGGAAGGCGATCTTGAGCGCGACCTCGACGGCGGTCGAGCCGGAGTCGCTGTGGAACACGCGCGTCAGGCCGGGCGGCGCGAGCTTCACGAGCCGCTCCGCCCGCTCGAGCGAGGG
>DASXOU010000441.1:0-12226 GCA_036494045.1 Polyangia bacterium
GCCTTCGCGGGCGGTGCGACTCCAGCGGGCCGCTTGATGTCGCGCGCAGACGCGCGACGCGGCCCTTTACGCCGCCGGAACGAACCAACCGCACCGAGACCACCCGCTCTCTACCGCATCGGCGCGATCGGATTCGGAAAGCGGCCCCGCTGGAGTCGCACGCCGCGAAGCGGCGACTGCGACGGATTCCGACGCCGGAAACGACCAGGTGCACCGAGAGCGCCCGCGACCGTAAAGCGGCTATGGATTACCGATTACGACTTGGCGATGCGAGCAGCGGCCGTGAGTGTCGTCAGCGTGATCGCGACGCGTGCGAACACGGCGAGGAGGCGCACGAGTGATACGAGCGGCATCGCGCTCAGGTGCGATGCGATCAGCCAATACACGAGGGCGAGCGCGAGCCACGCCGCCAGTGTGAAGGCGATGAGCTGCAGCGTCGCCGAGCCGCGCGCGAATACCAGCCGCACGCCGCGCGCCACCAGCCGCCACGATCGCGTCTGGCGATCGTCGAGCGAGAGCCCGCGCGCGTAGTCGATCGCGATCGACACCGCCGTCCACGCCAGCGCCGCGAACACCAGCGCGATCATCGAGATCTCCACGTTCGGCTGGAACGTGCGCCCCTTGATCGCCACCCTCGCCACCGCGTAGCCGAGCCCGCCGAACAGCGCCGGCAGCACGCGCAAGACGAGGCCGAACAGGCCGATCACGATCATGCGGCGGGCGCGGCTCGCCGATTCGGCCAGCACCGCCGCTCCGCCGCGCGCGCGCCGTTCGCCGTCGAGCGCGAGCGCCGCCAGCACGCCGCCGTCGAGGATCCACGACAACACGCTGTAGACGACCACGCCCGCGCCGAGCGCCATCGTCGCCGCCACCGAAACCTCGATGTGGTTGCGCAGGAACTCGAACCACAAGCCGTCGTCGCCCGCGGCCATCTGCGCCGCCGCCGGCCGCTTGTCGAGCAGCGACGCCAGCATCGCCGACAGCGGCGCCGTCAGAAGATACGAGAGGCCGATGTTGGTCAGCGCCAGCGCCACCAGCAGCCACGGCCGCGCCCACACCCGACGCAACGCCTCCGAGATGTTCGCTCCGCCGCGCATCAGAAACCCACCGACGACAGGACGATCGACATGAAGTTCATGAACCAGCCTGCGATCCGCCGCCGCGGCGCCGCGTCGGCCTCCGCGCGCTTGCCGTTGTTGAAGCGATCGGTGTCGAGCGGGACCTTGCCGTCGGGATCGATCTCGGCCCACGCCACCGGCTTGGCGGTCTCGTAGGTGAAGCGCTTCCAGCGCGCTCCGGTCTTGCCGCCGTCCCAGGTCTCGCGCTTGACCGTGTCGTCCTCGAACACGACCTTGAGCTCGACGGGAAAGGTCAGCTCGCCCTTGCGAAACAAGACGACCTCCGAGATCCACGGCGCCTTGTCGTCCGGTTTTTTCGGCGCTTCCTTTTCCTCGCGCTTGCCGTTCTTGTCGTCGAACAGGCCCACCGGCGCCGGCTTCTTGCGCTTGGTGAGGTCGAGGATCTCGTAGTCGAGCGACTCGGTCCCCCAGATCGTCGGGCTCCAGAACCACGTCAAGTCTTCGCCGGCGCCCTCGTCGAACAGGCGCACGAAGTCTTCGCCGCGCGGATGCGTGAACCGCGCCTTCTCGTAATAATGGCGCATCGCCGCTTCGAACTTCTCGGCGCCGAGGTAGCTCTCCATCGTGCGCAGCACCAGCACCGTCTTGCCGTAGGTGGTCGCGCCGTAGGTGCTGCTGGACTCGTAGTCGAACGCGCGCGTCTCGAGTGGATCGATCGACGTCGCCGAGCCGTAGCTGAGCTGCTCGAGCTCGGTGACCGAGAAGCGTTGCCCGAGCCAATCCCACGTGCCGCCCGCGCGGCCGAACATGCGCGTGGTGCCCCAATCGCTCATCGCCTCGGTGAGGCCCTCGTCGAGCCACGCCTCTTCGACCTCGTCGCTGCCGACGAGCCCGTAGAAATATTGGTGCGACAGCTCGTGGATGGTCACGTACTCGGGAACGTGGACGCCGGGCGGCACCGGCATGTCGTCGGTGAAAAAGAGCGTCGGATACTCCATGCCGCCGGCGCCCTCGGCGCCTTCGGGCACGTCGACGACGGTGATCTGCGAGTACGGATAGGGCCCGAAGCGCCGCTCCAATTCGGCGAGCCCCACTTGCGTCGCCTTGATGTGGCGTCCGATGTTGGCGTCGCGCCCCGGCTGCGAGAGCATCACGATGCGCACTTCGCCGGCCGGCCCGGTGTACTTGTCCTCGGTCGTCTTGAAGACGGGCGAGGTGGTCCACACGAAGTCGTGCACGTCCTCCGCGTGATAGGTCATCGTCTTGCGCGCGCCGGTGACCTTCTCGCTGACGAGCACGCCGGTGGCGCCGACGGTCCACTTCGCCGGCACCTCGACGTCGACGTCGTAGACGCCGTAGTCGGCGAAGAACTCCGAGTTCAAGTGGTGTTGATGCGCGCGCCAGCGGCAGGTCGCCGGATGGCCATGCGGCCCGGCGTCGCAATCCCACACGCCGACCTTGGGGAACCACTGCGCGACTTCGAAGAAGTCGCCGTGATAGCCGGTGCGCGCGAACACCTTGGGCATCTT
The DNA here is from genome assembly GCA_036494045.1 of Polyangia bacterium. Lineage (GTDB taxonomy): Bacteria > Myxococcota_A > Polyangia > Palsa-1104 > Palsa-1104 > JAQBQH01. The sequence continues at coordinate 2,609 of DASXOU010000441.1, forward strand.
GGTGGTGAACTCGACGTCGACGTCGACGCTGGCGCCGGCCGCCACCGGCGTCGGCAGCTTGACGGTGCCGAGCGTGTCGTCGACGACGAGCTGCTTGGTCACGTCGACGCCGCCGATGACGAGCTTCTGCACATCGATGGCGCCCCAGCCTTCCTTCTCCTGCTTGTAGCCGCGATGCTCGCCTTTCGACTCTTTCATGAACGTCGATTTGTTGTTCTTGAACGCGTTCATATAAAGGTGAAAGACCATCGAGTCGGCGGCTTCGCGCGTGACGTTCTGCCAGTGCAGCCGCTCCTTGCCTTTGACGACTTTGTCCTTCTCGTCGAGCGACGCGTGGATCGTGTAATTCGCGTTGCGCGGCGAGAGCGGCCCCGGCACGCGCAGCGCCGTCAAGGTGACGAGCGGCAGGAGGAGGTACATGCGCCGACCTTAACATGGTCGGCCTGCGAATGATTCCAAGCGTGATATGGTGAGCGCGTGAAGCGTCTGCGTGCCGTCCTCTCGCGCCTGCCGACGCTGTTCGATCGCGGCGCGTTTGCCACGGCCTGCCAGGAGATCCGCCGCATCGTCCCCATCGATCAGCTCGGCATCGTCCACGTCAGCGACGACGGCTCGCACTTTCGCGTCTACGTGGGCTGGACCGCGCCCGACCTCGGCGTGCCCGACGTCGACTGGGCGCAGCGCGTCGACGCGACCCGCGAGCAGCTGCAGCGGGCCTACGCCGACGGGCAGCCGCGCTTCTGCCGCGACACGCGCACCGCGCCCGGGATCATCGAGCCCGCGTTCGCCGAAGCCGGCATCCTATCTACGCTCTCGGTGCCGATCGGCGATCCGCTGCAGGGCATCGTCGGCTTCGGCTTTCGCAGCGCCGACATGCTGCGCGACGAGCACCGGCCGATCCTGCGCAAGATCGCCGCGGCGCTGAGCGATCGGCTCGACCGGTCGCTCTTGTCGGCGCACGCGGCGCGGCTGCGCACGATCACCGAGGCGATGCCGATGGGCGCCATGATGCTGGCGTCGGACGGCACCATCGAGGAGATCAACCCGGCAGCGGCGCGCCTGGTCGGCCGCGCGCCGCACGAGCTCGTCGGCTGCTCGATCCGCGAGATCGTCTGCGCGCCCGACGGTGGGCTCCTCGGCTGGCGCATCGACCAGGCCAACGGGCCAGCGCCGGCGCGCGTGCGCAGCGCCGGCGGGCAGATGCGGCCGGTGCTGGCGCAGCTCGCCGCCGTCAACCGCCAGGTGGCGCTCTCCAACTTGTACGGCCCGCTCTTTCTCGTCGACACCAGCGCCGAGGAGGCAGCCGCCGCCGCGCTCGAGGAGCGCACCGCCGAGCTGCATCGAATCGAGCGCGAGCATCGCCGGCTCGTCGACGATCTGCCGGTCGTCGTCTACTCCACCGACGGTGCCGGCCGGTGCACCTACGTCTCGGGCGCGGTCGAGCGCATCCTCGGCTACACGCCCGACGAGATCTACGCCATGAAGAGCTTCGCGGCGCTCAACGTCGACGAGGTGCCGGCGAGCTATCGCACGCGCGCCGCGGCCTTCGATCACGACTTCCGGCAGCGCCGCCGAGACGGCACCGAGATCGTCATGCGCTTCACCGGGCGCGTGCTCGCCGACGCCGACGGACGCATCATCGGCTCCGAAGGCTTTGGCCTCGACGTCACCTCCGAGCGCGACGCGCAGCGCAAGCTCCTGCTCGCCGATCGGCTGGCCGCGCTCGGCATGCTCGTCGCCGGCATCGGCCACGAGATCAACAACCCGGCCGCCTATGTCTCGCTCGGCGTGCAGCAGATCGCGCGCCACCTGCGCGCGGCCACGCGCCAGGGGCCCGACGAAGCGCGCGCGACGCTCGACCGCGCGCTGCCCATCCTCGACGACGTCGCCGCCGGCGTCCATCGCATCGCCGAGATCGTGGGCGAGCTCAAGCTGTTCGCGCGCCATCCGGACGCCGACGCGTCGGGATCGATCGATCTCAACGGTGTGGTGCGATCGGCGGCCACGCTGGTGCAGGCGGAGCTGCGCTCGCGCGCGCGCTTGCAGCTCGATCTCGGCGAGCTGCCGGCGGCGCCGGGATCGTGGGCGCGCCTGTCGCAAGTGGTGCTGAACCTGCTCATCAACGCGGCGCAGGCGATCGCGCCCGGCGCGCCCGAGCGCAACGAGGTGTCGGTGACCACGCGCGCGGTCGCGCCCGAGGTGCGCATCATCGTGCGTGACTCCGGCTGCGGCATCGAGGCCGCGGCGCTGCAGCGCATCTTCGATCCGGTCTACACGACCAAGCCCGTCGGCGAAGGCACCGGGCTCGGCCTTGCCATCAGCTACGACATCGTGCGGCGCCTGGGCGGCGCCATCCTCGTCGAGAGCGAGCCCGGCCGCGGCAGCCGCTTCATCGTCACCTTGCCCGAGACCGCGGTCGCCGAGATGGTGCCGGCGCGCGCGGCGGTCTCGCTCGATGCCTCGGGCAGCGTGCTCGTCGTCGACGACGAGCGGGCGCTGGCGGCGGCGATCGCGCGCGAGCTCGGCGCGCGCATGCAGGTCGAGTTGGTGCACTCGGGCGGCGACGCACTGGCCGCGCTCGGGCGCGAGACCTTCGACGCGGTGTTGTGCGATCTGCGCATGCCCGATCTGTCGGGCGCCGAGGTCTATCGGCAGACGCGCGCGCGCAACCGGGTTCAGGCCGATCGCTTCGTCTTCATCACCGGTGCGGCCGGCGCCGCGGGCGAGGCGGAGTTCCTCAAGCACGCGGGGCGGCCGGTCCTGGAGAAGCCGTTCGCCATGAGCGAGCTGTGGCGTGCCGTCGGCGCCGTCGTCGGCGTATGATCGAGCGCGCGTGAGCGAATTCGTCACCCACGACGCCGACGAGACGCGCGCGCTCGGCGAGCGCCTGGGCAGGACGCTCGCCGCCGGCGCCACCGTCGCGCTCGTCGGTGAGCTCGGCGCCGGCAAGACCGCCTTCGTGCAAGGGCTGGCGCGCGGGCTCGGCATCGCCGGCACCATCTCGAGCCCGACCTTCACCATCGTCAAGGAGCACGACGGGCCGATCCCGCTCTTCCACGTCGACTTCTATCGGCTCGAAGACGCGCGCGAGCTCGCCGCCATCGGCTTCGACGACTACTTCGAGCGCGGCGGCGTCGTCGTCGTCGAGTGGGCCGATCGCTTCTTTGGCGCGCTGCCGGCCGATCGCATCGAGGTGCGCATCGAGATCGCCGGCGCCGACGAGCGCCGCGTGCGCATCGATTCCGCGGTAAAGTAGCGCGATGCGCATCTTGTACGGCGTCGTCGGTGAAGGCATGGGCCACGCCACGCGCAGCTGCGTGATCCTGCGGCACCTCGTGAAGTCGCACGACGTGCAGATCGTCGTCAGCGGGCGCGCGCACGCGTTCTTGCGCAAGACGTTCCCCGCGCTCGAGGTGCACGAGATCGCCGGGCTCAACATGGTCTACGAAGATAACGAGGTGCAAAGGCGCCGCACCGCGCTCGACTTTCTCAAGAAGCTGCCCGGCTTCGCCGAGAACTTCGCGACCATGACCCGGCTCGCCGAGGGCTTTCGCCCCGAGCTCGTCGTCAGCGACTTCGAGTCGTTCGCGTACTTGTATGCGAAGAAGCACGATCTGCCGGTGCTCAGCATCGACAACATGCAGATCATCAATCGCTGCCAGCTCGACGTCGACGTGCCGCCCGAAGAGCAGGCGAGCTTTCAGATGGCCAAGACGATCGTCAAGGCCAAGCTGCCGCATTGCGATCACTACCTCATCACGACGTTCTTCTTTCCGCCGACGCGCAAGGCGCGCACGTCGCTGTTTCCGCCGATCTTGCGCGACGCGGTGCTCGATGCGGCGCGCTCGGACGGCGATCACGTGCTCGTGTATCAGACCTCCGACACGTTCCACGATCTGGTGCCGACGCTGCAGCGGCTGCCCGGGCGTTTCTTCGTCTACGGGCTCAAGCGCGACGAGCAGCTCGGCAACGTGACGCTCAAGGGATTCTCGGAGGACGGCTTCGTGCGCGACCTGGCATCGGCGCGCGCGGTGCTCGCCGGCGGCGGCTTCTCGCTCATGGGCGAAGCGGTGTACCTGGGCAAGCCGATGCTGTCGGTGCCGCTCAAGGGGCAGTTCGAGCAGACGCTGAACGCGCTGTATCTGCACAAGCTCGGTTACGGCGAGTATCACCGCGAGCTGTCGGAGGCGGCGATCGCGGCGTTCCTCGCGCGCGCGCCCGAGTACGCCAAGAACCTCGCCGCGCACAAACAGGATCGCAACCGCGCGATCCTCGACAAGCTCGACGCGCTCGTCGACGAGATCAAGCTGAAGGGCCGGTTGGTCTCGCGCGGCGCCGAGCCGCGCAGCGACGAAATCGACGACTGATTATTGATACAGGTGCCCGTCGAGCGTGGCGGTGGCCGTGCCCTTCAGCGTGCTGGCGGCGACGGCGCTGACTTCGACGTCGGCGAGGTAGCGCGTGCCGTATTGCTCGAAGTGGTTCACGACGATCGTGCCGCTGCCGTTCTGTTCGGGCGTGCAGAACTTTTGCCCGCCCGACGTGCCGCTGGCGATGACGTAGTCGCTCGTCCCGGGCACCGACAAATCGTAGACCGCGCCCTCCTCGGGCCAGCGCAGGAACACGACGTCGAGCGCGATGCCTTGGGTGGCGGCGTGCATGCCGATGCCGCGGTCGGCGGGGCAGTCGGTCGTGCCGTCGATCATCTCGCTCACGGTCGTGCCGGTCACCGTCGCGACGACGGTGGTCAGCGTGATCGAGCTGGCCGGCGCCACCGGAAACGGCGAGCCGTCGCTGCTGCCGCAGCCGGCGGCAACACAAAGCGCGGTACCAAAGAGCAGGGTCACGGCGAGGCGCATGTTCAACCTCCGAATTGGGCCTTGAGCTTGTCGTCCCATTCGTCGGCGACGCGGGCGACGGTGTCGAGCATGTCCACGAACTCGTCGAAGTCGAGCGACTCGAGCGAGCGCAGCGCGCGCAGATAGACGCGCCCCGACTCGCGGTCGACGGCGAACGCGCCGTCCTCGGTCGCCAGATAGTTGAGCTCGAGCAGGCGGCGATAGAGCTCTTCGCGGCTGCGCGCGGGCACGTCCATGATCGGCGCCAGGAACAGGATGAAGCCCTTTTGCTCGACCACGTTGATGCCGACGGTGGCCGAGCCGCGCGCGACCTGCGTGAAGCCGTCTTTGTCGAGCGGCTCGATCGGGACGCCGATCAGCTCGGAGAATCGCTGGATGTACTCGGCCACGCGTTTCACGTCCGCCATCGCACCCTCCAACCGCGTATCATACCCCGGCTGGCAGTTTCCGTCGCTGACGATCGTGCTGGGCGCGCGTGGGATGCTTTTTCACAGGCGCGGGCGGCGGCAGGCTGATGCCGACCGGCGGCTTGTCGAGGTGCAGGGCGTGCGGGACCAGCTTCAGCGACGGCAGCGCCGTCGCCGCGGCGGGGATGAAGCCGGCGTCGATCGCGTGCGCGTGGCGCTGCGCGTGGAAGCCGAAGACGAGCCCGCCCGCCGACAACAAAAGCGCCAGCAGCGGCCCGAGGAGGCGCAAGGGCGGCATCCGCGGCGGCGGCAGGTGCAGGTGCATCGCGATCTGCGGAATCCAGCGCTCGGGCGAAAAGCGCGACGGCCCGCTCGTCAGCTGTACGTTCGGCAGCGGCGTGTTGGTGGCGGTCGCTTCCGTCGTCGCCGTCTCCGACGCCAGCCGGCGCGCCGCCGCGTCGCCGCCGAAGAGCCGCGCCATCGCCGCCGCCAGCCGCGACTTCGACGGCGTCTCGCCCGCGGCCTTGAGCCAGGCGAGGATCGCGTCGCCAAATTCGGCCGCGCTGTCCCAGCGATCGTCGGCGCTCGGCTCGAGCGCGGTCTCGATCGCCGCCGCCAGCGCCGCCGGCAGATCCGGCCGCACCGACATCAAGGGCGGCACGTCGCACATCTGCACGGCGCGCAGCATGTCGAGCTCGTTGCGCCGATGGAACAGCCGCCGCCCGGTCAACAGCTCCCAGCCGACGACGCCGAGCGAGAACAGATCGCTGCGTCGATCGAGCGCGCGCGCCCGCGCCTGTTCGGGCGACATATAGGGAATCTTGCCCTTGAGCGTGCCGACGTTGGTCTTGGCGTGCGACGCCACCGCTTGCGACTTGGCGATGCCGAAGTCGGCGAGCTTGACGACGCCGTCGAACGAGACGAGCAGGTTCGCCGGCGTGACGTCGCGATGCACGACGCCGTTTTCGTGCGCGTGCTGCAGCGCCTCGCACGCGGCCACGAGGATGGTGGCGACGTCGAGGGGATCGAGCGGCGCGGCCAGCTCGTTGGCGCGCTTGAAGAGCGCCGCCAGATCCTCGCCGTTGACGTACTCCATCGACAGGTAATAGGCGTCACCATCGCGCCCGAAGTCGTGGATGTGGACGATGTGCGGATGGTCGAGCGCGGCGGCGAGCTTGGCCTCGTCGAGAAACATGGCGACGAAGTCGGGCTGCGCGGCCAGATGCGGCAGGATGCGCTTGAGCGCGACGCGCTTGGCGAAGCCGTCGGGGCCCGGTCGGCGGGCGAGGAAGACCTCGGCCATCCCGCCGACGGCGAGCCGCTCGACCAGCTCGTATCCGCCTACTGTAGCTGCCACAAAAGAAAGTGTAGCCGGCGAGCTACAACGCGCCACGTCGATGTTGGCGACGATCGTCGCCGCGTTCTCGTCGGTGACGGGCGCTATTCGTCGACGTTGGCGATGCTGTACTTCTTGATGAGGCGGTGCAGATAGACGCGATCGAGCCCGCCTTCGCGCGCCGCCTTCGAGACGTTGCCGCCGGCGCGGCGCAGGAGCTGCGTGACGTAATCGCGCTCCCACGACGCGATCAGGCGCTCCTTGGCTTCGCGAAAACCTTCGTTGCCCGCGCTCGGCCACTGCATGGCGCCGGTCGCTTGCGACGCCGGCGGCTCGAGCCCGAGCAGCGACGGCAGGAGCACGCGATTTTGCCCCATCAGCGACAGGCCGCGATCGATCACGTTCTTGAGCTCGCGCACGTTGCCCGGCCAATCGTACTCGGTGAACAGCGCCATCGTGTCGGCGGGAACCTCGACGTCCTTGCCGGCGAGGAAGTGCTCGACGAGCGGCGCCACGTCGCTCTTGCGCTCGCGTAACGGCGGCAGGGTCACGCGCACGACGGCGAGGCGATGATAGAGATCGTCGCGGAAGCGGCCCGCCTTGACCTCCTCGCGCAGATCGCGGTTCGTGGCCGCGATGACGCGCACGTCGACGTCGCGATATTGCGTGGCGCCGACCGGCTTGACCCGCCGCGACTCGAGCGCGCGCAAAAGCCGCGGCTGCATGTCGATCTCGAGCTCGCCGATCTCGTCGATGAAGATGGTGCCGCCGTGCGCCTGCATGAACGCGCCTTCGCGATCGCGATCGGCGCCGGTGAAGGCGCCGCGCACGTGGCCGAACAGCTCCGACTCGATGAGCGAGCGCGACACGCCGGCCAGATCGCAGATGACGAGCGGCCCCTTGGCGCGCGGGCCGGCGGACCGGATCGCCTCGGCGCACAGTTCCTTGCCGGTGCCGGTCTCGCCCTCGATGAGGACGGCCACGTCCGACTGCGCGACCAGCTCGAGGACGGCGAACACCTCGCGCATCTTCAACGACGGGCCGAGGAGAGCACCGAAGCGCTCGGAGGTCGACGGCATGATCGGGTGCGAGCGCTCGACGGTGGCGAGCTTGAGCTCGGTGTTGCCGATGGCTACGACCGCGCCGGGACCGACGGTGACCTCACTGAAGCGCGCGCCGCCGAAGAAGCTGCCGTTGGTCGAGCCGAGATCGCGGACCAGGACGCCCGCTTCGGTGACGCGCAACTCGAGGTGTTGGCGCGAGACCGAGCCGTCGCTCAGGACGAGATCGCAGCCGGGCGCCTTACCGATGAGATAGGTGCCGCGCTCGAGCACGAGCTGCTTGCCGACGTCGGCGCCCGAGAGCACCAGGACGCGCAGCTTGTCCGGCACCGGCACGCGCTGCTGCGGATCCGCGATGTCCGTTCGCGGAACCTCGCCGGTATCCCATTCGTCGACTGACACGAAGCTAACCTAGCACGGGCTTTCCGCTACCGCTCCCGCTACTGCTGCCGCTCCGAATTACGACTTCACGTGCAGCGGCAGATGCCGCTCCATCGCCGCCGTGCCGCCGGTCGAGAACAGCTTCCACGCCGAGCGCAGCTGCTGCGCCAGGATCTTTTGATCGTCGTCGTACGACTCTTCGTCTTCCGCTTCTTCTTCCTCGTCGTCGAGCTCGTCCTTGAGCTCTTCGAGCACTTCGAGGAGCAGCGGCAGCGAGCCGACGCGCAGGTCGGCGACCTCGACGATGCCCTCGAACTCCACCGGCAGGTAGATGTCGGCGGCGATGTCGTGCCCCTCCAGGCGGTCCATGAACTCGGAGAGCGCGTTGTCGTCCATGCCGTCGCCGAGCGTGGCCTGGTGCCCATCATCGCCCTTCGGCAGCTGCGGCGCCCCCACCTTCTCCAGGTGCGACGCCAGCTCGGCGATCTCCTCGTCGGTCAAACGGTCGTCGAGCGGTCCGATCTCGATCTCGGCCATGCTGATCTCGGTAGCGATTCTCGGCGCGGTTGTCAATCGAGCGCAAAGTACTTTGGGTTCCGACCTGCGCTACACTCTTGACGAATGAACGTGACTTCGGATTTGCCCTCGCTGGCGCCGCTGTCGGGACGCGCCCGCGAGGAGCAAGCGGACGCTTGCCGCGCCTATCTGACGGCGGCGCACGCGCGCGTCCGCGAGGCGCACTTCGCCGGCGCGCCGGGCGACACCACGGCGCGCGCCTGGTCCGACGCCGCCGATGAAGTGGTGCGCGCGCTCTTCCGCGCCGCCACCGCCGCCGCCGAGCCGGGCCTGGAGATCGCGCTCGTCGCCGTCGGCGGCTACGGCCGCGGCGAGCTCTGCCCCTACAGCGATCTCGACGTGTGGCTGCTGGTGCCGCGCGGAAGATCGAGCGATCCGCGCGCGCAGGCGATCGCCGAAGCCATCCTCTATCCGCTGTGGGATCTGCGCATGGAGGTCGGCCATGCGGTGCGCACCGTCGAGGAATCGATGGAGCTCGCGCGCGAGGACCTGACCGCCTGCACCGCGCTCCTCGACGCCCGCTTCCTCGACGGCGACCGCGCGATCTGGGAAAAATTCGCGCGCGAGGTGCCGCGCCTGTTCGATCGCGACGTCAACGGCGTGGTGCAGCGCCTCGGCAAGGAGAAGGACGAGCGCCACGCGCGCTTCGGCGACACCGTGTACCTGCTCGAGCCGAACCTCAAGAACGGGCAGGGCGGCTACCGCGATCTCCTGGTCGGCTTGTGGGCGGCCAAGGCGCGCTTCCGCGTGCGCGACTTCCCCGATCTGGTCACCGCCGGGCAGGCGAGCCCGCGCCAGGTGCAGGCGCTCGTCGACGCGCGCCGCTTCTTCCTCGAGATCCGCACGGCGGCGCACTTCGCGGCCAAGCGCAAGCAGGATCGGCTGACCTTCGAGATCCAAGAGGCGATTGGGCCGCGGCTGTTTCCCAACCCGCGGCCGTCGTCGCACGAAGGCGTCGAGAGCGCGGTCGAGCCGTCGGTCGAGGCGCTCATGCAGCA
>DASXOU010000442.1:0-6764 GCA_036494045.1 Polyangia bacterium
CGCCCGCCGACGACATGATCCCGGTGATGCTGCCGTGGGCCCCAGACAAAGATGCCCGGCACGCGCGCTATCAATTCTTGGGCGACGAATACAAACGCGCGCAGTAGCGTTCTGCATGCGCGGTTTCCCTGATCGACTGACGCCGCTGTCATAGCCGGCCGGCCCGCGCGCGCGCCAACCGCGCGAAATCGCGCGCCGCCCGTCGCTGGTACGCCTTTCGCTAACGCTCGCGGCATGCGCACGTTCGGGCTCCTCGTCGTCGCGTCCTTCGCCGTCGTCGTCCTCGCCGCCGGCTGCATCGTCAGATCCGAGGGCCAGCTCGGCCACGCGTCGTTCGCGTGGGAAGAGTGCCTGCTCGGCTGCTCGGTCACCGACAACCCCATGGCCGCCGGCGGCGCGCACGCCGACATGAGCGTCTCTCTCGCCAACGGCTACTACTTCAACCAGGTCCGTTCCTCGAACAACGCCGTCGCCACCGTCAGCCTCGGCGGCGCCAACGGCCTCGACGTCGAGGTCACCTCGGTCTCGCCCGGCCAGGCGCAAGTGCAGCTCCTCGACGCCGCCGGCAAGCTCGTCGACGAAGTGACCGTCACCGTCACCGCGACGGCGCGCCTCGCTGTCACGCAAGGCTGGGTCGGCGCGGCGCCGTTGGTGCTCGAAGGCTCGACCCAGACCTTCCACGTCACCACCGTCGACGCCAACAACCACACGCTCATCGGCACCGGCTCGGTCACGTTCGACCTCTCCGATCCGCTCGAGCCCGGCGACGACACGCTCGTCTTCGGCGACGCCGCCGCGTTCTCCGGCCACGCCGGCGCCGGCACCATCACCGCGCACGCGCCGACGGCGACGCTGGTCCAGCCGATCACGATCATCCCGCTGACGGCGCTCGCCACCGTGACCGCCGTGTCGCAGCCCAACACGGCCGACAGCGGCGGCGTCTACGCCAACGTCGACGTCATCGCGGCGACCAGCGGCGGCGCGGTCTACGGCGCGCCCTGCGGCTGGACCGTCAACGACGCGTCGGTGACGGTGCAATCGCAGACGAGCGCGTCACTCGAGTCGCCGGCGAAGACGTCGACCCAGTTCCTCCTCGGCAAGCCCGGCAACTTCAGCGCCACCTGCGCCATCGGCGCCGTTTCGACCAGCGTCCTCCTCACGCGCTAGACATTCTGTCGCGCCTCGCCGCGCAAGCGGGCGATTCTGCGTGTGGCACGCGCCTCGCTATTGGCTCGCGCGGAGGTGCTCATGCGAACTCATCTCGCCGCGCTCACGCTCTTCGCCGTCATCCACGCCGCGCACGCCGACGCGCCGCAAACCATGCTCGCGCACGTGATCATCGGCCACGCCGGCGCCTACTCGGCCACGGTCACGAAATCGGGCGATCCGACGAAGCTATGGGTGCGCGACGGCGACGGTTGGCTCGCGCTCGAGCTCGTCTACCTCGGGCCCGACCGCTTCCACTACGAGATCAAACGTGGCGGCGAGCGGCCCTTCAGCATGAGCGGCGTGGTCGCGCCGCCCGTCGGCAAACCGCTCACCATCGGCCACTTTCCGTGGGCGGAAGACGTCAAGCTGTGGCTCACCGACCGCTGAGCGCGGTGCTATAACCGCGGCATGGCCTTCTCCGCCGCGTTTCGCTGCATCGCCGGCTGCCCCGGCACGCACCCGCTCGACGAGCCGCTGTATCGCTGCCCGAGCTGCGGCGATCTCCTCGAGGTCGCGCACGATCTCGACGCGCTCAAGACGCGCTCGGCGGCGGCGTGGATGAAGCTGTTCGACGATCGCTACAAGCGCACCACGTGGCCCTACGGCTCGGCGGTCTGGGGCAAAAAAGAGTGGGTCGCCCCGTCGGTGCGCGACGACATGGTCGTGTCGATGGACGAGGGCGGCACGAATCTGTTTTGGGCCGATCGCTTCGGCCGCGAGCTCGGCCTCCAGGATCTGTGGGTCAAGCAGTGCGGCAACTCGCACACCGGCAGCTTCAAGGATCTCGGCATGACCGTCCTGGTCTCGACGGTGCGGCAGATGATCGCCGACGGCAAGCCGGTGCGCGCCGTCGCCTGCGCGTCGACCGGCGACACCTCGGCGTCGCTGGCCGCCTACTGCGCCGCCGCCGGCATCCGCGCCATCGTGCTTTTGCCGCGCGGCAAGGTCACCACCGCGCAATTGGTGCAGCCGATCGCCAACGGCGCGCTCGTGCTCTCGCTCGACACCGACTTCGACGGCTGCATGGCCATCGTGCAGCGCCTCGCCGCCGACGGTGGCGTGTACCTGGCGAACTCGATGAACTCGTTGCGCCTCGAAGGGCAGAAGACGGTGTCGATCGAGATCGTGCAGCAGTTCGACTGGGAGGTGCCCGACGTCGTCATCATCCCGGGCGGGAACCTCGGCAACGTCAGCGCGCTTGGCGCCGGCTTCGACATGATGGAGGCGCTCGGCATCATCAGGAAGCGGCCGCGCATCGTGGTCGCGCAAGCCGAGCGGGCAAACCCGTTATATTTGGCGTACAAGAATAACTGGGAATATCACTCGATATCCGCGAAACCGACGCTGGCGTCGGCGATTCAAATCGGAAACCCGGTATCCGTAAAAAAGGCAATCAGGACATTGCAGCGATATTCGGGCGTGGTCGAGCAGGCCAGCGAGGCCGAGCTCGCCGACGCCGCGGCGCGCGCCGATCGCACCGGCATGTTCAACTGCCCGCACACCGGCGTGGCGCTGGCGGTGCTGGTCAAGCTGCGCGCGCGCGGGCTCGTCGATGCAAAAGAGCGCGTCGTCGTCGTTTCGACGGCCAACGGGCTCAAGTTCACCGATTTCAAGATCCGCTATCACGAGCGCGCGCTCGAGGGCGTCACGCCGCAATATGCCAACCGCCCCGTCGAGCTGCCCGACGATTACGACGCGGTTCGCCGCGCCATCGACGCGTCGTCATCCTCGGCGTCGCCGTCGGTGTCGTCGTGATCGGCGCCGTCGACTTCGTCACGCTCGACGACGTGCGCGCCGCGCGCGAGCGGATCGCGCCGCACGTGCGCGTGACGCCGGTGGTGCGCTGGAAGGACGACGTCTGGCTCAAGCTCGAGATGCTGCAGATGGGCGGCTCGTTCAAGGCGCGCGGCGCGTGCAACCGCGTCTTCGCCGCCGACGCGACGCAGCTCGCGCACGGCGTGGTCACCGCGTCGGGCGGCAACCACGGCCTCGGCGTCGGCTACGCGGCCGCGCGCCGCGGCGTGCCGTCGACGATCTATCTGCCCGAGCGCGCGCCGCAGTCGACCGAGCGGCGCCTCGGCGAATTGGGCGCGCGCGTCGAGCGCCACGGCCGCGATTGGGACGACGCCTGGGCCGTCGCCGAGAAGCACGCGCAACAGACCGGCGCGCTCCTGGTGCATCCGTTCGAGGATCCCGAGGTGATCGCAGGGCAGGGCACCATCGCGCTCGAGCTCGTCGAGCAGCTGGGCCGCTTCGACGTCGTGGTCGTGGCCATCGGCGGCGGCGGGCTCATCGGCGGCATCGCGCTGGCGCTGAAGTCGCTCGCGCCGTCGGTGCGCGTGATCGGAGTCGAGCCCACCGGCGCCACCGCGATGAAGGATTCGCTGGCGGCGAAAAAGTTGGTGTCGCTGCCGCGCGTCGACACCATCGCCGGCACGCTGGCGCCGCGCAACGTCGGCCCGCACACGCTGGCGCTGGCCGCGCGCTACGTCGACGACGTGGTCCTCGTCAGCGACGACGAGATGAAAGCGGCGATGAAGAATCTTTGGGGCGATCTGCGCGTGCTCGTCGAGCCCGCGGGCGCCGCCGCCGTCGCCGCCGTCGCCGGCAAGCACGTCGACGCGGCCCAAAAGCGCGTCGCCGTCCTGGTGTGCGGCGCCAACCTCGACGTGGCGCTCGCCGCCGAAGCGCTCGCATGAGCGCGAGCCCGCCGCCGACCGACGCCACCGTCGCCCGCCGCGTGCTCATGTTTCCGCTGGTGCGCCTCGTTCTCGCCCTCACGCCGATCGTCGGCTTCCTCATCGCCGCGTCGCTCGCCGCGCCCAAGCTTCCCTCGCACAGCCTCGGCGCCGCCTTCGTCCCCGTCGCGCTCGGCACCGTGGTGCTGCTCATCTACGCCGGCTTCGTGCGCCTCGTCGAGCGCCGCGCCGTCGACGAGCTCGGCCGCGCCGGCGCGCTCGCCGAGATGGCGCGCGGCTTCATCGTCGGCGCCGCGCTCTTTTGCACCACCATCGCCATCCTCGCGCTCCTCGGCGTCGCGCACCTGCAGCGCGGCGACGGCTGGCGCGCGCTCGCCATCGGCCTCGGCCTGTCGCTCGGCGCCGCCATCATCGAAGAGACGATGATGCGCGCCGTCTTCTTCCGCATCGTCGAGGAGAGCCTGGGCACCTGGATCGCGCTTGCCCTCTCGGCGGCGCTGTTCGGCCTGTTGCACGCGTTCAACCCCGGCGCCACCGCCGTCAGCACCATGGCCATCGCGCTCGAAGCCGGCGTGCTCCTCGCCGCCGCGTTCATCTTCACGCGCCGCTTGTGGATGGCGATCGGCCTGCACGCCGCGTGGAACTTCTCCGAAGGCGGCATCTTCGGCGCCAGCGTCTCGGGCACCAAGCCCTACGGATTTCTGCGCAGCAGCTTCGACGGCGCGCCGCTCCTCTCCGGCGGCGGCTTCGGCCCCGAAGCCTCGATCGTCGCCGTCGTCGTCTGCCTGTCCGCAGGCATCGCCTTCGCCGTCGCCGCGCAACGCCGCGGCCGCTTCGTACGCCCGTTCTGGGCTAAACGGGGCTAGAAGCGCCGGCTGAGATCGCCGAAGCCGCGGCCGCTCGAACGTCAGCGGCTCGCGTTCGCGTGCTGCCACTCGCAGAAGCGGCTCTCTCGCGTCGGCCATCGCGGATGCGTGTCGCGACCCATCACCGGCTCGCCGAGCACGCAGCGCGCCGCCAGCTCGATGCTGTGCGCGCTCGCCGGCGTCGGCGTCGCCGCCGGCATGCGCTCGACCGCGTGCACCATCGCGATCGCGTCCGCCGGCTTGGCGCCGAAGAGTGCCCAGAGCGCTTCGTCGATCTCGTGATCGCGCTCGATGAGCCGCTCCTTCTCGTCGGCGGCCGCGAAGTCGCGCCCCCGCGCCATCGCCGCGAGCTGCCCTTCGAGGACGTGCTCGTGCCACAGCATCGACATCATCAAAGGCACCATGACGAAGAGCGAGATGCGCGTCATGGATCGTTGGACAACGGCGCGCGCGAAAAGTTTTCGACGCGCCGCGCGATCAGCGCTGCTAGCGGCGGTCCTGCTGCTTCGGCGGATGCGCGCGCACCCAATCGACCCACTTCTTGCGCGACTCTTCACGCTCGCGCTTGGGCCCGTCGAACGCGTAGCCGAACTCCTTTTGCGACACCGCCCGCAGCTCCTCCGCCGCCGACAGCCGCACCTCCGCCTCCGCGTGCGCCAGCCCCTCGAGCATCCACTCCACGCGCGGCTGATCCCGATGCCGCTCCCACCAGCTGCGCCAGCGCCAGCGCGACGTGCCGAAGTCCTGCTTGGTGACCTCGACCAGCGCCTTGCGCGCCGCCGCCACCACCGCCCCGTCGGCGTGCTTGACGAGCTCGATGAGCCGCGGCACCGACGTCGCGTCGCGCATCGCGCCGAGCGCCTCGGCCGCGTAACGCTGCCGCACCGCATCGGGCCCCGGCAGCTCGCCGCGCAGCTGCTCGACGAGCGCGCGCAGCTCCTGCGAATCGCCGAACTGCACCAGCGCCTCGACCGCGGCCCGCCGCACGCCCGCGTCCGGATCGTAGAGCCGTGTCCCGAGCGGCGCCACGACGTCGTTCGCGCGCAGCTCGCCGAGCGCCAGCGTCGCGTAGTAACGCACCTCGAGCGAGGAATCGCCGAGCCGAAGCAGCAGCGCCTCGCGCGCCGTCGACCCGAGCCGCTGCAACACCGCGAGCAGCGGCCCGTGCTCGCCGATGGGCGGCGCCGCCCCGCGCAGCGTGTGCCGATCGAGCCGCAGCGGCCCCGGCATCCGCGCCACCAACGCCGTCGCCGCGCGCTGCCCCATGCGCACGAGCGCGTCCGCCGACATCGCCGCGTGCTCGTCCTGGCGCTCCACTGAAGAGATCAGCCCCTCGACGTCGCCGAGCCGCTGCGTCGGCGCATCGTGCAGGTTGGCCCGCGGTGCCGCGTCGCCACGCGCCGCCGCGCTCGCGCTCGCGCTGCGGATCGCATTTCCGGTCTGCAGCTCGTTCTTGACCGCATTCACCAGCGCCACCGAGAAGCGCGGCTGCGTCGCGCGCGCGCGCACCTCGCCCCCTTCGCCGCTCGGCTTGCGCCACGCGCCGCCCGACGCCATGCCTTCGGCGCTCTCGCTCGTGGTCAGCTTGCCGCCCGCGGCCGCGGCCGGCGCCGCCTTGGCATACTCGCCGCCCTTGGCCTTCAAGATCAGCCGCTGAAAGCTGCGCGCCGCCGCCGCCACCAGCGTCGATAGCTCGGCGATCGCGTCGCTGTCGATCTCGGCGCCGTCGTTGTCGGCGTAGAGCAGCGCCACCGCGCGCTCGCGCAGCACGATCGGCATCAGCAGCGCCGGCAGCGGCGGCTTGCGCGCCAGCTGCGCCAGCGCTTGCGTGCCGGCCGCGTCGTCGCCGAGCCGTCCGAGATAGGGCGCGCGTCCGACCGCCGCCGCGCGGAACGGCGACGGCTTGTCGAGCTCGACCGCCACGCCGGCGAGCGCCGCGCGATCGAGCCACGTCGCCGCCAGCGCCAGCTTGCCCGCCGCCACGTCGCCG
>DASXOU010000443.1:0-8357 GCA_036494045.1 Polyangia bacterium
GCGACGACGAGGAGCAGCGCCGCGAGCGCGGCCATCGGCAGATAGGCGACGAGCGGCGCCAGCGCCACCGTGCAGGCGAGCACGAAGAGCGAGTGGATGACGGAGGCAACAGGCGAGCGCGCGCCGGCGCGGATGTTGGTCGCCGTGCGCGCGAGCGCGCCCGTCGCGGCGATACCGCCGAACAGCGGGCACAAGACGTTGGCGATGCCGAGCGCGACGAGCTCCGAGTTCGGCTCGTGCTTGGTGCCCGACATGCCGTCGGAGACGACGGCCGCGAGCAGCGACTCGATGGCGCCGAGCATGGCGATGGCGAACGCCGGGCCGATGAGCGCATGCAAGAGGCTCAACGAGAAATGCATCGGCGCGCCGCCGGGGCCGGCCGCGGCGAACGGGTTCATCGGCAGCGGCGGCAGCGGCGGAATGCCGCGCACCTCGTGGCCGTGCACCATCGTCGAGAAGCGCGAGCCGATCGTCGAGACGTGGAAGCCCGGAATGAAGTGCGCGGCCAATGCCGCGAGCACCGACGCGGCGACGAGCGCGATGAGCGGCGCCGGAACCTTTTTCTGAATGCGCGGAATGCCGATGAGCATGCCGAGCGTGGCGCCGCCGACGGCAAGCTCCCAGCCCGACGCCGTCGCGTGCGCCTGGAGCATCATCTTGCAACGCTCGACGTAGGTTTCGGGTGAGCCGAAGCGCAGGCCGAAGAAGTCCTTGAGCTGAATGGTGCCGATGACGACGGCGATGCCGGCGGTGAAGCCCGTCGTCACCGGATGCGGAATGTATTGGATGAGGCTGCCGAGCTTGAAGGCGCCCATCACCATCAGGATCACGCCGGCCATCAGGCCCGCGACGAGCAGGCCGCCGAAGCCGAAGCGCGTGACGATGGGGACGAGGATGACGACGAACGCCGCCGTCGGGCCGGTCACCTGGCAGCGCGTGCCGCCGAGGAGCGCGCAGACGACGCCGGCGATGATCGCCGTGTAGAGCCCCTGTTGCGGCGCCACGCCCGAGGCGATCGCCAGCGCCATCGACAGCGGCAGCGCCACCACGCCGACGACGAGCCCGGCCATCACGTCGGCGCGGAAATCGGCGGCGCCGTAGCCTTCGCGAAGCTTTTGCTTGAGCCCGAACGCGAGCGTCGAGGGCACGCCGGCCAGAGCGTCGAGGTAGCGCTTCACGCGCTACATCGTATCCGAGCGGGCTACGGCTTGCACGAAGCGGGATCGCCCTCGGTGTCGGCCGCGTTCCACGAGTCGGTGAAGTAGCTGCGCGCGAACCCGCTGTCCCAGCACTCCTCGAGCGTGGCGGCGACGCCGAGGCTGCCGCCGCCGGCGTCGACCTGCGAGTCGCCCTGCCCCGTCGCCAGCCACGCCGACTTGATCGAGAGCGTCTCCTGCAGACCGGCCGGATCGTGATCGACGTCGGCCTTGGCGACGAACGAGAAGTTGCCCGAGCGGTCGGCGTTCTCGGCGTAGCTGTAGAGCGCCGAGTCGGGCGTGTAGCTGCCGTTGCCGTCGTCGAAGCCCTTGAACGCGACCGAGACGACGCGCGGCGAGCCGGTGTTGTCGTAGTGCACCGAGATGCTGCCGAGCGCCTTTTGCGTGCCGTCGAGCGCGTGCAGCGCCGTGAAGTCGAACATGAAGTCGCCCGAGCCGACGGTGCGCGAGACCACGTGCGCGCTGCCGGCGATGACCGATTGATACGCGGTGTCGTCGGCGGCGCGCGGCTTGCCCGAGAGCGTGTAGCTGAAGTCGGCGGGCCCGACCTTTTGCACATCGAACTTCCAGGTCGTCGGAGCGAGCGCGCCGGTGTATGGGCCCCAGTTCGCGTGGTCGGCGCTGACCGCGGTCGGCTCTTGCGCGACGATCGCTTCGAGGACGAGCAGGGTCACGCCGACGCCGCCGTTGATGATCGCGGTGACGCCGCGGGTGATCTCGTAGAACGTGGCGCGCTGGCCGAGCACGTCGGGCGTGGCGGCGCCGAGCGTCGGCTTCGAGGTGGCGACGCCGTCGGGCACGGTGATGCTCACGGTCTGCGCCGAGGGCGCGGCGCCGCGGAACTCATCGATCGGGCTCATGCAGCCGCCCAGCATCGAGGCGATCAGCAGATAGCGTTTCATCGTCGTCTCCTTAGAAGTCCGTGAGCGTGAAGCCGGCCAGGCACATCTCGTCGGTGGAGCCTTCGCCGAAGCGCACGTCGCGCGGCGCTTGCGGCTGGCCGTCGACGATCGGCTGGTGCGTGGCCGAGTTGTCCCAGACGCACGTGGTCTGCAGCTGATCGCCGGCAGCGACGGGGATCGGCTGCGTGAATTGGTAGCTGCCCTGCCAATGGAAGTCCCACTTCGGGATGTCGATGACGCACGACTTCGAGCCGTCGGCGTGGATGAGGTCGACCCGGATCTGCGTGCCGAGCTGATGCATGTGCGGGAACGCGGCCCAGAGGAGGCCGGGGCGCGTTTGCGTGCCGTTGACCGGCGCATTGGTGAACTGGCCCATCGCCGTCGCGGTCACGCTGACGGCGCCGGCAGGGATGTCGAAGGTGTAGTTCACCGTCGAGAGGCCGTGCGGGATCTGCGTGAGGGTCGCCGCCGACCACGCCTGCACCGCGATGCGGTTGGCGCCGCGGCCGTTGTCGAAGTTGTAGTGCACCTGCACCACGTAGCGCGTGGCCGCGGGCAAGGGCGCGCCCGAGCCGTTGGGGAAGGCGAGCGGCTGCGAGCCGACGGCGGCGGCGCCGACCTCGATGGCGCCGGCCCAGCCGGGGCCGCCGAAGCACTCGTAGCCGGGCAAGGGATCGGCGGCGTCGAGCGCGTCGACGGCGGCTTTGTCGGCGGGGAGCTGCGCGTAGACGATCGTGTGATGCACGATGGCCGGGTTGGTCGAATGCACGCCGACGGCGATCAAGTTGAACGTGGCGGTGAGCGCGGGATCGATGATGAAGCAGCGATACTCGTCGGAGCCTTGAAACGTCGAGTCGTAGTCGAGGCCGCTGTCGTAGGTCGCCGTCGGCGGGCCGAGCGGGCTCATCGCAACCGGCGCGGGCGCGGCCTTGCTCTCGTCGCCGGCGAGCGAGCCGCCGTCGACCCAGTCGATGATCTTTTGCCGCTCGTCGTCGGGCATGACGCGCACGTCGTTGATCTGCGGGCAGCCCGAGCTGGCGTCGGTGTCGGGCGGCATCGGCGGCATGGTGCGGTTGACCATGGCCGGCTTGATGAGCGAGGCGTAGGTCATCGCGTCGGTGTAGGTGAGCAGCGAGAACGGCGCGATGGCGCCGGGCGTGTGGCAGCTCGCGCAGCGCGAGGCGAAGATGGGCGCGGTGTCCTGGTAATAGGTGACGAGCGGAGCCGGCTGCGCCGACGGATCGGTGGCCGCCGGGTTCTGCGAGGTGCAGCCCATGAACACGAAGGCGGCGACGCTCAGCGACAACGCGATTCGACGCATGGTGCGCAGCATTGCAGCTAGGGTGCCGTCGCCAACCCCGCGCAATTCCGCGTCGCAGCGACGAGGATGAGTCAGCGCGACTCAGCGTTGGCTGAGCCCACGCGGCTCACAGAACAGAACAAACGACAGGGAGATCAGGGAGATCAGGGAGGCCTGACAATTGTTTGTTTCTCCCTGAACTCCCTGAACTCCCTGTCGTCTTATTCTTCGGGCGGCGTGTGGCGCGCCAGGAGGCGCTTGAAGTGCATGCGGTCGAGGCCGGCGGCGCGGGCGGCGCGCGAGATGTTGCCGCTGTGGCGCGCGAGCTGCGCCTCGAGGTAGCCCTTCTCGAAGTGCGCGAGCAACTCTTCGCGCGCCTCGATGAACGGGCGCGCCAGATCGATCGCGGCGCCGGCGAGCGTCGCCGGACCGACGGTGGTCGGCGCGTTCTGCGGGCGCGACGAAGCCGGCGCGGTCGAGACGTCGACGCCGCCGGTGATGGCCATGGTGCGCTCGATGAAGTTGCGCAGCTCGCGCACGTTGCCCGGCCACGGATGCGACATCAGGCGCTTCCAGTTGTCCTCGGTGATGCTGGCGATCGCTTCCTTGGTCGCGGCTTCGTCGCCGTCGAGCGCCTCGCGCACGAAGTGCTCGACGAGCGCGGGCACGTCGCCTTCGCGCTCGCGGAGCGGCGGCACGCGCACGCGCACGACGGCGAGGCGGTAGTACAAGTCCTCGCGGAAGGTGTTGCGGTTGACCTCGCGCACGAGGTCACGATTGGTCGCGGCGACCACGCGAACGTCGACGGGGACGATGGTCGAGCCGCCGATGCGGCGGATCTCGCGCTTCTCGAGCACGCGCAGGAGCTTCGGCTGCAGCTCGAGCGGCAGCTCGCCGATCTCGTCGATGAACAGCGTGCCGCCGTGCGCCTCTTCGAAGCGGCCGATGCGCTTTTGATCGGCGCCGGTGAAAGCGCCGCGCTCGTGGCCGAGGAGCTCCGACTCCATCAGCGACGCGGGCACGGCGGCGCAGTCGAACACGACGAACCGCTTGTGCGCGCGCGGCGAGCGCAGGTGGATCGCTTCGGCGAGCCGCTCCTTGCCGGTGCCGCTCTCGCCTTCGAGCAGGACCGTCAGATCTTTTTGCGCGACGCGCTCGAGGATGTCGAAGAGCTCGCGCATGACCGGCGAGCGGCCGAGCACGTCGCCGAAGCGATCTTCGCGCGAGAGCGCGATCGGGACTTCTTCGCCGAGCGCCTCGAACTGCAGCGTGACCGAGCCCGCCTTGATGGTCGCGGCCTTCCCCTGGGGTAGATACAGCTCGCGCACGCGGTAGCCGTCGACGAAGGTGCCGTTGGTGGAGCCGAGATCGCGCAGCACGAAGCCGAGCGGCGTGGGCTCGATCTCGAAGTGGTAGCGCGAGACGGTCTCGTTCTGCAGGCGCAGCGAGTTGCCTTCCTTGGAGCCGACGCGAAGGATGGTGCCGGCGCCTTCGATCGATTGGCCGGCGCCGGTGAGACGGAAGCGCTCGGCGTGACGAACGAGCGGGCGCTCGCCCTCGGACATGGCGCGCGTCTGCTTGGGATCGTCGTGGCTGTTGCGGGTCGTCACTTGAGCTCCATGCGAACTTCCTTGAGCTCGCCCGGCTTGAGGTCGACGGTACGATCGCGCGGGATCAGGCGCAACCCGGGAGCGGCGGATTCGAGATGAATCGTGTGGCGGCCGGGGGGGAGCTCGTAGTCGACGATGGGGGTGGCGCGGATGTACTGGCCGTCGATGTACGCGTCGGAGGGCACGTCGGCAGTAAGGGTGAGGTGGGCGCGGGGCGGAGGGCCGGCCGGTGGTGGCGGAGCCGGAGATGGCGTGGGCGCTGGCGCGGCGACGGCGACCGGAGTTGCTGCGGGCGCGGCGGAATGCGTGCGCGCGTGATGCTTGGGGGGCGACGGACGCGGAGCCGGCAGCACGGTGGTGATGATGGGTGCGACTGGGGGCGGCGGTAAGACGGGTGGCGGCTGAACGGGAGCGGGAGCGGGAGTGGGAGCGGGCGCTGCGGCGATTGGATGCGTTGGGTGAGCGAAATAGAAGATCGCGGTTATTGAGACCGCTAGCAGGACGGCGGCACCGACGATGAGTGGGAGCCGCGAACGGGCGCGCGGGATGAGATCGGTCATGTCGGTCGGGTTGCGTTTGGGGACGACGATGGCGGCGTGCGCCTGGACGGGCTTGGCCAGGACCGTGGGACGCGGGGGCGCGATGATCGGCGCCACGTCCGTCGTCGCCAGAGGATCGTCGGATGGCGCGTCGCTGCCGGCGAGGGAGGCGAGCGCGCCGCCGAGGGCGTCGTTGAAGGCACGCGGGGCGGCGACGGCGCGCGAGCCGGAGAGGCGCTTGGGAGGCGTCGCGGATTTGGCGCGCTCGGGCTCGGGGGCGGGAGCGTCGAGGAGATCGCGGATGAATTGGCCGAAGTCGGAGGGCGACAGCGTATACGACTCGCGCCGCGCGAACGCTTCCAGGTCCTCGCGCATCTTGTCGCACGTCTGATAGCGATCGCCGCGCGCCGGCGCCATCGCGCGCATCACGATCGCCTCGAGGCCCTGCGGCACCGACGGCAATAGCGCGCGCAGCGACGGGAAACGGCCGGCGCGCACGCGATCGAGCGCCTCGTTCTCCTTGGGCGTGTCGTAGGTGAACGGGTTCTGCGCGGTCAGCATCTCGAACAAGACGGCGCCAAGCGAGAAGACGTCGGCGCGCGCGTCGAGCGGCTCCGCCCTCGCCTGCTCGGGCGCCATGTAGCCGACCTTGCCCTTGAGCCCGCCCGGCATCGACGTCACCTCGCGCAGCCGCGAGCGCGCGATGCCGAAGTCGGACACTTTGACCTCGCCCTCGAACGACACGAGCAGGTTCGACGGCGAGATGTCGCGATGCACGAGATGGAGCGCCTGCCCGCCGGCGTCGCGCGCGCGGTGCGCGTAGTCGAGCCCGCGCGCCGCCTCGACGGCGACCAGGCAGGCGAAGCGCAGCGGCAACGGCTGCCCCGCCGACGAGCGCAGCCGCGCGAGGATGGTCCCGAGATCGCAGCCGTCGACCCACTCCATGGCGATGTAGAAGCGGCCGTCGATCTCGCCGACGTCGCGCACGCCGATGACGTTCTGGTGACACAGCAGATACGACAGCTTCGCCTCGTCGACGAACTGGCGCTTGAGCCCCGGGTCGAGCGCGAGCGCCGGCGCGATCAGCTTGACGGCGACCGGCCGCTCGATGCCGCCGTAGCCGACGTCGACGCCGCGATAGACCTCGCCCATCCCGCCCTGCGCGATGCGCGCCGACAGCTTGTAGCGACCGAGCGGCGGACCGGGCACCGCGCCATTATACGCGAGCTATCCCCGCTTGGGCGCTTGTTTGCCCCGTCCTCGACGGTGTGTTACCTCTTTGGCGTTCAATGCCGATTCCGCAGGACCAGATCGATCCCGACGCCGCCAAAGTCGTTCGACGCCTCGCCCGAAATAACTTCGCCGCATATCTGGTAGGTGGCTGCGTTCGCGATCTGCTGCTCGGCCGAAAACCGAAAGACTTCGACGTCGCCACGTCGGCGACGCCGCCCGAGATCAAGTCGCTCTTTCGCAACTGTCGCATCATCGGCCGCCGCTTTCGGCTCGCGCACATCTTCTTCGGGCAAAAGATCATCGAGACCTCGACCTTCCGCGCCAATCCGCGCGAGGTCGAAGGCGAAGATGACGTGCCGCTCGACGCCGAGCAGGGCCACGGCGACAACGAGCTCTACATCCGCCGCGACAACGTCTTCGGCTCAGCCGAGGAGGACGCGCGCCGCCGCGACTTCACCATCAACGGCCTGTTCTACGATCTCGACGGTGACAAGGTCATCGACTACGTCGAAGGGCTGCCCGATCTCGAGCGCCGCACGGTGCGCACCATCGGCGATCCCGATGTGCGCTTCCGCGAAGATCCGATCCGCATCCTGCGCGCGCTCAAGTTCGCGGCGCGGCTGAACTTCGAGATCGAGCCGGCCACCTACGCGGCCATCCTCACGCACAAGGGCGAGATCGCCAAGTGCGCGCCGCCGCGCGTGCTCGAGGAGATCTATCGGCTGCTTCGTGGCGGCGCGGCGCGGCGCTCGCTCGAGCTGTTGCAGGCGACCGGCGTCTTGACGGTGCTGGTGCCCGAGCTGCATCGGCTCTTGGCGCGCGAGGGCGACCATGTCGGCGCCGAGCGCTTGATCCAGACGCTCGACGCCATCGACGCGCTGTCGCAGGGCGGCTACAACCCGTCGAACGCGCTGCTCGTGTGCGCGCTGATCGCGCCCTTCGTGTTCGATCAGCTCTTCGACGGCGAAGGCGACGCGCAGCAGAGCCGCGACTCGATCGCGATCATCGAGCAGCTCGCCGAGCCCATCGTGCAGTCGATGCGGGTGTCGCGGCGCGACGCCGAGCGCGCGCGCCAGATCCTCGTCGCCCAGCGGCGCCTCGGGCCGTCGAAGAAGCGGCGCGGGCGGCCGATGGCGCTGGTGCGACGCGACTGGTTCGCCGACGCGCTGACGCTGTTCGAGCTCATGCATCCGCACGCCGAGGGCGAGGTCGCCGACGAGATCGCGCGCTGGCATCGCCTCATGCGCGAGGGTGGCGAGCATCCGCCGTCGCCGTCGGGCGGGCGCGCGCCGCAGGGCGCGGCCGGCGGTGACGAGGGCGAGCCGCGCCGTCGCCGTCGTCGTCGTCGTGGCGGCAAGCGGCGCCATCGCGGTGAGCCGTCGGCGATGGGCCGGACGGACGCGGACGCCTAAGGGCAATCGGCGACGACGTCGTCGCCGTGCTCGACGGCCGCGTCGGCGATCGCGAGCGCGCGGGCGCCCGACGGGCAGCGCAGCTCGAGCGCGCGCAGCGACGTCGGCCACGGCGCGTCGCTGGCGTAGGGCACCGTGAGCGCG
>DASXOU010000444.1:0-3320 GCA_036494045.1 Polyangia bacterium
ATCCATTAGGTCGGGCTAGTCATAGCACGCTCAGCCGGTGCTGGCGACGGCGTCGCGACGCCTTCCGACGGTGGCGACGAGCGCCGCGGCGATGCCGAAGCCCGACGCGAGGTCGAGGTTGTAGAGCGATTCCTTGACGCCGATCCACGCGATCCAGCCCTGCTGCGCCGGATCGGGCAGCTCGCGGATCCCGGCGAACGAGAGCTGCGCGCCCCACGCCGTGGCCAGCACGCCGCACAAGATCGTGGCAGCGACGGCGCCGATGAGCTCGCCGGCGCTCCCCGACGCGATGCGGTATCGCACCGCCTGTACCAGCGACCAGCTGCCGAGGGCGAGCACGAACCACACGGGAAATCCGGCTTCGCGGATGATGTCCATGCCGCTTCAGACAGCGGCGGAGGCGCGAAGTTCCGCGCGCTCCGAAGCCGGCAGAAACACGCGAAAGACGGTGCCGCCTTCGGGGCGGCTGTCGATCTCGATCCAGCCGTCGTGATCCTTGACGATGCCGACCGATACCGCCAGGCCGAGGCCGGTGCCGCCCTTCTCCACGTCGCCCTGCTTGGTCGTGTAGAATGGCTCGAAGATGCGCTCGCGATCGGCGATGGGGATGCCGACGCCGGTGTCCGACACTTCGAGCACCACGTAGCGCCCCGGATCGGCGGCGTCGAGGCCGGGGCGGCGGCGGATGAGCGCGCGCGTCGCCAATTCGAGCGCGCCGCCCGACGGCATGGCCTGGATCGCGTTGACGCACAAGTTGAGGCAGACCTGCTGCAGCTGATCGGCGTCGCCTTGCACCACCGGCGACTCGGGCGGCAACAGCGCGACCGCGCTGCCGTCGGTGCGCGTGGAGTCGATGGTGAACGGGCGCAGCTTGGCGTCGACGCGCGAGGTGTTGAGCTGATGCTCGAGAAAGTCGAGGCAGTCCTTGGCCACCGAGTGCAGGTCGACGATGGTGCGCGTCGACGCCGGCCGGCGCGCGAAGTCGAGGAGCTGCTGGATGATCTTGGTGATGCGCTGGGTCTGCGTGGCGATGATGCCCGCGTTCTTGGCGACCTCGGCCGGATCGACCGCTTTCTTCTCGAGCTGGCGCGCGCGGCCGCCGATGACGTTGAGCGGCGTGCCGACCTCGTGCGCGATGCCGGCGGCGAGCTGACCGATGGTCGCCAATTTTTCCGAGTGGCGCAGCCGCGCTTCGAGGGCGAGCTTGGCGTCGACGCCGTGGAGGATCTCCTCGCGCGCCTCGCGCAACGAGCCGGTCATGTCGTTGAAGCGATCGGCGAGATCGCCGACCTCGTCGTCGCGCTCGCGCAAAATGACGCGGCCGAGATCGCCGTGGGTGACGTCGTCGATGGCTTCGACGAGCCGCTTGAGCGGATTGGAGATCGACGCGCGCGTCGACAGCCAGATGAGCGCGGCCAACAGCGCCGAGAGCGCCACCAGCGCCCAGATGACCGTGCGCCGCGACTCGAGCATCGCGCGCGCCATGTCGTCCTCGTTGCGCGCGAGCTCGATGGCGGCGACGACGCGATCTTGATCGTCGCGCACCGGCTCCATGAGCGCATAAATGGCCTTGCCGGCCACTTCGATGTGATCGCCGAAAGGCGCCTTGTTGAGCGTGGTGATCTGCAGCCGCTGCGCGCGCGTCGGCTCCGACGGCGCCGGCAGGTAGACGTACTCGTCGCCTTCGGCGCTGGCGACGGCGCCGGGCGGCAGCTCGCCGTTCTTCTCGACGGAGGCGCGCGCGGCCACGAAGAACGCGGGCGTCTGCTGGCCCGGGCGCGCGTGGCGCAGGTCGAAGTAGGTGAAGCGGATGTTGGGCTCGGCGTCCTGCCAGCGCGCCACCAGGCGATCGGTGTCGGCGTAACGGCCGGCCTTCTCGTCGGCCTCGAGGGCGACGCGCACCGAGGCGCCGACGAGCTCCATCTGGCGCTCGAGGTCGGCGGTGAGCTCGGCGCGGCGCGTGCGCAGGCTGACCCAGCCGTAGAGCCCGAGCGTCAGGAGCACGAGCGTCACCGTAGTCAGCGTGATGCGGGCGCCGATCTTCATCGTCGACGGAACTAGGGTAGCACGCCGGACGGAAGGAGGCTCACGGCCAGGTCAGCGGCAGAGTTGCGCGGCGAGCGGCGGCCACTCGGAAGTCCATTGCGCGCCGCAACAGGCGAACGGCGCGCGCCGCGAGTAGAACGAAGGCCCGCTCTGCATGCCGATGACCGGCACGCACCTCGGCGGCGACGCCTCCTCTTCGGTCGACCAGCGGCGCGCGTCGAACGCCGAGGACGTCCGGCGGCAGAGCGCGAATTGCCGCTGGTGCAGCTCGCTCCACCAGGCGTGCGCGCCGAACGGCAGGATCGCCACTAGCGCGAGCGCGCCGACGATCCGTGGCCACCGCGTCGCCTGCGCCAGCGCCACCGGCAAGAGCACGAACGCCGGCGCGAAGTAGCGTGGAAAGCCGTCGCCGCGCCACGCGATCGCGACGTAACCGACGAAGACCGCCAGCGCCGCGACGAGCGGCGCCAGCATCCGTCCGCGCTCGCGCGTCACCGCGAACCCGACGACGCCGGCGGGCAATCCGACGTACAGCGGCCATAACAGCGCCGCCTGCGCGGGCAGATAGGCGCGCACGCGCGTCCACAACGGCACGTGCTCCTGAATCCCCGAGAAGCGGAGCATGACGTCGTAGCCGCCGACGAGGTTCCCGCGATCGAGGAGCCAGGACAGCGCGCTGCCGGCGAGCACGCCGGCGACGAACGGCACCGGTGCCAGCGGCCGCCGCCGCCACACCGCCAGCGCCAGCATCGCCGCCAGCGCGACCCCGACGTACTCGAGCTTGCCGAGGCTGACGGCGAAGCCTCCGGCCGCGAGCAGCCACGGCAGGAGGCGCCCGTCGTCGCCGCCGCGCACGATCGCAGCGATGGCCACGGCCAGAAGGAGCGTCGACACGGCGCCGTCGTATTGCACCTGCACCGACGACAACAGCGGCAGCGGAAACAGCGAGAAGAGCGCCAGCAACAGCCCGCCGATCGCGCGCCGCTCGCACGGGATCGCCGCCAACGCCGCCGCCAACGCGAGCGCGTAGAGCGCGAGGAACGCGAGGCGCAGCGCCACCGCCGCGCGAGTCCGCTGCGCGATTGTATCGAACCCGGTCAACGCCATTGCCGGCGCGGCGAGCAGCCCGGGCAACGCGTAGCCACCGAGGTTGTGCCCCGGAGGCGTCTCGTACTCGTGCCCCGAAAGATCGCGCGCGACCACCAGCATCGGCCGCCGCCCATGCGCCGCAGCGACGGCGGCGCGCCCGAACTCGGCCTCTTCCCCGCACATCA
>DASXOU010000445.1:0-7124 GCA_036494045.1 Polyangia bacterium
GGTTGGCTCGGCAACTGGAAGTTCATGAATCGCGGTCTCGACGTCAGCTTCACGGGCGATCGCAAGGCGCTCTATTGGCTCGAGAACGCGGCGCAGGCGTCGGGCGTCGGCAACTTGAAGACCGTGAAGCTGGCCGGCCGGGGCGTGCCCGGCGGCACGGCGACGACGCTGACGCTGAACACGTCGAACTACTCGATCCTCGGCGACGGGCGCATCTTGTGCGACGAGAACCGCGCCAACGCCGGCACCTGGAACCGCGTCGTCCTCATCGACGAAGCGCGCGGCCACAAGCAGTACGTCGCGGTCGGCGCGGTCAATCCGTCGCCGATTCCGCAGTCGAAGGATTACATCGTCGACGTCATCACCGGCGCCAGCGGGCACGACGTGGTGCGCGTGTCGCTGCCGCCGATCACGCCGGCGCCGGCCGACATGGGCGTGGCGGACGGCGGCGCGACACCATGATGTGCTAGTTTTCCGGGTCCGATGCCCACCAAGATCACGGATGCCGACGTGCGCGAGACGGCGACGCTGGCGCGCCTCGAGCTCGGCGACGAGGAGGTCGCGCGCATGACGCGCGAGCTCGACGCCATCCTCGGCTACATGGAGCTGCTCGATTCGCTCGACGTCAGCGGCGTCGAGCCAATGACCCACGCGGTGTCGCTCGAGCTGCCGCTGCGCGACGACGTCGTCGAGGCGCTCGAGCCGCAGCTGCCGGTCGAGGTTGCGCTCGGCAACGCGCCGCGCGCGCACGACTCGTTCTTCGAGGTGCCGAAGATCATCGAGGTCGGCGAGTGATCGGCCCGTGGTGATCGAAGGCGTCGCCGAGATCGCGGCGGCGGTTCGCGCGCGGAAGATCTCGGCGCGCGAAGTGGCCGACGCGTATCTGGCGCGCATCGCCGGCGACGAGCTCGGATGTTTCTATCGCGTCGATCCGACCGCCCGCGACCAGGCGCGCGCCGTCGACGAGAAGATCGCTCGCGGCGAAGATCCCGGCGTCCTCGCCGGCGTGCCGATCGGGCTCAAGGATCTCTTCGTCACCAAGGATCTCGAGACCACCGCGGGCAGCAAGATCCTCGCCGGCTTCATCCCGCCCTACGACGGCACGCCCGCGCGCAAGCTGCGCGAAGCGGGCGCCGTGCTCGTCGGCAAGCTGTCGATGGACGAGTTCGCCATGGGCTCGTCGAACGAGAACTCGGCGTTCGGGCCCGTGCGCAATCCGTGGGATCGTACGCGCGTGCCGGGCGGCTCGTCGGGCGGATCGGCCGCCGCCGTCGCTGCCGGGCTCGTCGCCGGCGCGCTCGGCACCGACACCGGCGGATCGATCCGCCAACCGGCGGCGCTCACCGGGACCACGGGCCTCAAGCCCACGTACGGGCGCGTCTCGCGCTACGGCGTGGTCGCGTTCGCCTCGTCGCTCGATCAAGTGGGCCCGTTCGGCCGCTCGGCGCTCGATTGCGCGCACCTGTTGCAAGCGATCGCCGGCCACGATGCGCACGACGCGACCTCGCTCGATCGCCCGGTGCCGGACTATCGTGCCGCCTGCGCGCGCCCGTTGCCGAGCCTGCGCATCGGCATCCCCGCCGAATATTTCAAGGACACCCCGCAGGCGATGGGCGCCTCGGTGATGGCCGCGATCGACGCGCTCGTCCGGCTCGGCGCGACCAAGGTTCCCGTCGAGCTTCCGCACACGCGCTACGGCATCGCCGCCTATTACATCGTCGCCACCGCCGAGGCGTCGTCGAACCTGGCGCGCTACGACGGCGTGCGCTACGGCCTGCGCGTCGCCGGCGACAACCTGGCGTCGATGTACGCGCGCACGCGCGCCGCCGGCTTCGGCGCCGAGGTCAAGCGGCGCATCATGCTCGGTACCTACGCGCTGCGCTCCGGCTATTACGACGCGTACTACTTGCGCGCGCAGAAGGTGCGGACGCTCATCAAGCGCGACTTCGCGCGCGCGTTCGAACGCTGCGACGTCATCGCCACGCCGACGGCGCCGTCGACTGCGTTCGCGCTCGGCGCCAAGATCGACGATCCGCTCCAGATGTACCTGAACGACGTCTACACGATTCCGGCCAGCCTCGCAGGGTTGCCGGGAATGTCGGTTCCGTGCGGTTTCATCGAGGGGCTGCCGGCGGGGCTGCAGCTGATCGCGCCGCCGCTCGGCGAGGAGACGCTGTTCGCCGTCGCCGGCGCCTATCAGCGCGCGACCGATTGGCATACGAAGAGGCCGCCGTCGTGAGCGCGCCGCGGTTCGAAGCGGTCATCGGCCTCGAAGTGCACGTGCAGCTGCAGACGCGCACCAAGGCGTTCACGTCGGCGTCGGCTTCGTTCGGCGCCGCGCCCAACACGCATACCGATCCGTATTCGCTGGCGCTGCCGGGCACGCTGCCGGTCCTCTCGCGCGCGGCCGTCGACGCGGCGCTGCGCATGGGCCTCGCGTGCGCGTGCGAGATCACGCGCCACGGCCGCTTCGCGCGCAAACACTATTTTTATCCCGATTCGCCCAAGGGCTATCAGATCTCGCAGCTCGACGAGCCGCTGTGCCGGGGCGGCCGCGTCGAGTTCGTCCTCGACGGCGCCGCGCGCCGCGTGCGGCTCAATCGCATCCACATGGAGGAGGACGCGGGCAAGTCGATGCACGCGCACGACGCGCCGATCTCGCTCGTCGACTACAACCGCGCCGGCGTGCCGCTCGTCGAGATCGTATCCGAGCCCGACCTGCGCTCGGCGGCGGAGGCGGGCGCCTATCTGCGCGCGGTCCGCCAATTGGTGCGTTGGCTCGGCATCTCGGACGGCAACATGGAGGAGGGCTCGCTGCGCTGCGACGCCAACGTCAGCGTGCGCCCCGCCGGCGAGACCAAGCTCGGGACCAAGGCCGAGCTCAAGAACATGAACTCGTTCAAGCACGTCGAGGCGGCGATCGACTACGAGATCGCGCGGCAGTCGGACCTGGTGGCGCGCGGCGAGCGCGTGACGCAGGAGACGCGCCTGTGGAACGCCGACAAAGGCACCTCGCACGCGATGCGTTCGAAAGAGCAGGCGCACGACTACCGCTATTTCCCCGAGCCCGACTTGCCGCCGCTCGTCGTCGACGAAGCGTGGATCGCGCGCGTGCGCGGCGAATTGCCCGAGCTGCCGCTGGCGCGCCTGGCCCGCTTCGAGTCGCTCGGCCTGTCCGCCTATGACGCCGGCGTGCTCACCTCTGATCGCGCGATCGCCGACTACTTCGACGCGATCGTGAAGCTGGGCGCGCCGCCGAAAAAAGTCGCCAACTGGATCATGATCGACTTGGCCGTGCGCGTGCCGCCCGCGCACCTCGCGGAATTGATCGCGCTGGTCGACGCCGGCACCATCAGCGGCAAGATCGCCAAGGACGTCTACGAAAAGATGCGCGCCCCTGGAATACAGTCGCAACGCGCGCCGCGCGCGATCGTCGAAGCCGAGGGCCTCACGCAAGTCACGGACGCCGGCGCCATCGAAGCCGCGTGCCGCGCGGTCGTCGACGCCAACCCCAAGCAGGTCGCGCAGTACCAGGGCGGCAACCCGAAGATCCTCGGCTTCTTCGTCGGCAACGTCATGAAGGCCACGCAAGGCAAGGCGAACCCCGAAATGGTCAACGAGATTCTCAAGAGGCTGTTGTCATGAGCGCGATCGACGTCGTCGACTTCGAGGAGATGCTGTCGCCGTTGCGCTTCGATCACAAGACCGGCATCTTGTCGCTCCTCGATCAGCGTCTCCTACCCGAGCGCGACGTGTGGATCGAGTGCCGCACTGTCGACGAGGTGGCGCGCGCCATCAAGGACATGGTGGTCCGCGGCGCGCCCGCCATCGGCGTCACCGCCGCCTACGGCATGGCCATCGCCGCGCGCACCAACGTCCCGCTCGAGGACGCGGCCGCGATCCTCCGCGCCACGCGCCCGACGGCGGTCAACCTGTTCTGGGCCATCGACGCCATGCTCGCGCCGCAGCCGAAGAACGCGCCGCCGCTCGGTCCGACGATGCCGCCGCTCGACATGCGCGCGCACTCGCTCCACGTCATCGACGTGCTCATGTGCCTCAAGATCGGCGAGCACGGCGCGCCGCTCCTTCCGCAAGGGGGCGTCCTCACGCACTGCAACGCCGGCGCGCTGGCGACGGGCGGCTACGGCACCGCGCTCGGCGTCATCCGCACCGCGCACAAGCAGAAGCGCGGCATCCACGTCTTCGCCGACGAGACGCGCCCGTTCTTGCAAGGCTCGCGGCTGACCGCGTGGGAGCTGCACAAGTTGGGCATCGATGTCACCCTCATCACCGACAACATGGCCGCGCACATGATGCAGCGCGGAGAGATCCAATCGGTCATCGTCGGCGCCGACCGCATCGCCGCCAACGGCGACACCGCGAACAAGATCGGCACCTATGGTCTGGCGCTGCTCGCGCGCGCGCACGACCTCCCGTTCTTCGTCGCCGCGCCGCTGTCCACTGTCGACTTGAAGACGCCGACCGGCCGCCAGATCCCGATCGAAGAGCGCGCCGCCCGCGAGGTCACCCACGTCGGGGAGACGCGCCTCGCGCCCGACGGCATCAAGGTGCGCAATCCCGCGTTCGACGTGACGCCCGCCGCGCTCATCACGGCGATCATCACCAACCTGGGCGTCGCCGAAGCGCCGTACGAAAAGTCGCTCGCCGCGCTCGCCGGGAAGATGCCGTTTCGCGGTATGATTGAGATCCCGTGAGCCAGCGACCATGAGCGACGACGACAACAAGCGCCAGCACTCCCGCATCCCCGTGTCGCTGCAGGTCAGCTACCTGTCGAAGGGCGATCTGACCAAGGACCTCGTGACCAACCTGTCGCCGGGCGGCCTGTTCGTGCGCACCTCGAAGCCGCTCGACCCGGGAACCGAGGTCGACCTCGAGGTGCTCATCGCCAACGAAGAGACGCCGATTCACGTGCGCGGCAAGGTGGTGTGGCTGCGCCCGTCACCCGGTCAGCAAGCGGGCATGGGGATCCAGTTCACGGGCGTGATGGGCCCGTTGCTCCTCGAGATGGTGCAGGCCGCGCGCGGCGGGTGACGCTCGCTACTTGCGCTTCGGGCGCCCCGGCCCCTTGACCGGCGTGAAGCTCGGCGGATCGCTCGTCGGGAACGACTCCATCGAGGCTTCGTCGATCCGCTCGTCGTCGGTCGACGGCCCTTCGGCCGAGCGCCCGCCCGAGTCGCGATGCGGCTCCGGTCTCGCTGGTTTTTTCGGTTCCATGACGTAACTTGGTGCAACGGCCGCGCCGCGCCGGTTCTTGTTGACAAGACGCCGGAACTTTGTAGACTTCGCCCCTCTGTTGGAACGAGGGATTTCGTCATGTACGCCGTGATTGCTACTGGTGGAAAGCAGTACCGGGTCCAACCCGGCGAAACCATCAAGATCGAGAAGCTCGAAGGCGCCAAGGATCAGGGCGCCGTCACCTTCGATCAGGTTCTCCTGTTCGCCGACGGCGATCAGGTCAAGGTCGGCGCGCCCACCATCGCGGGCGCCTCGGTGCAGGGTGAAGTGCTCGTCGCCAGCGGCAAGGGCGAGAAGCTCCTCATCTACAAGTACCGCCGCCGCAAGGGCTACCGCCGCAAGAACGGCCATCGCCAGCTCTTCACCGCGGTGAAGATCACCGGCATTACGGCGTAAGGAGCACACCGATGGCACACAAAAAAGGACAGGGCGCTTCCCGCAACGGCCGCGACTCGAACCCCAAGATGCGCGGGGTCAAGGTCTTTGGCGGCCAGAGCGTGATTGCGGGCAACATCCTGGTTCGCCAGAAGGGCACCGTGATCCACCCGGGTGACAACGTCGGCCTCGGCCGCGACTTCACGATCTTCGCGCTCGTCGACGGCGTCGTCGAGTACAGCGCGTTCAAGATGCGCGGCGCCGAGCGTCGCCGCGTCAGCGTGAAGCCCGCCACCAGCGCCGCCTAGCCTCCGGCCGCCTAGGATTGTCCTAGGGCCATGCAATTCATCGACGAATGCACCATCGACGTTCGCGCCGGCAACGGCGGCGACGGCAAGGCCGCGTTTCGTCGCGAGCCGAACGTGCCGCGCGGCGGACCCGCCGGCGGCGACGGCGGCAACGGCGGCAGCGTCATCCTCGTCGCCGATGCGCAGCTCGGCACGCTGCTCGATCTCCGCTATCAGAAGCACTATCGCGCCAAGCACGGCGAGCCCGGCGCCGATCGCGACAAGTACGGCGCCTCGGCCGACGACGTGGTCGTGCGCGTCCCCGTCGGCACCGTCGTCCACGACATCGACAGCAACGAGCCGCTCGCCGATCTGTCGACGGTCGGGCAGCGCTACGTCGCCGCACAGGGCGGCAAGGGCGGACGCGGCAACATCCACTTCGCGACCTCGACGAACCAGGCGCCGACCAAGGCCGAGCCGGGCGAGCTCGGACAAGAGCGCCGCTTGCGCCTCGAGCTCAAGCTCCTCGCCGACGCCGGCCTCATCGGCTATCCCAACGCCGGCAAGTCCACGTTCATCAGCGCCGTCTCGCGCGCGCGGCCGAAGATCGCCGACTACCCGTTCACGACGCTGGTGCCCAACCTCGGCGTCGTCGGCCTGTCGGGCGGTCGCAGCTTCGTGCTCGCCGACATCCCCGGGCTCATCGAGGGCGCGTCGGAAGGCCACGGTCTCGGCCATCGATTTTTGCGGCACGTTGAACGAACCCGCGTGCTCTTGCACCTAATCGAGGTGTCGCCCGAGCCGGGCCGCGATCCGCTGCATGACTACGACGTCATCAATCGCGAGCTGCAACGCTATTCGCCCGAGCTGGCCGAGCGCCCGCAGATCGTCGCGCTCTCGAAGCGCGATCTCACGGAAACGCGCGAGGCGTTGGACTCGTGGCGCGAGCAGTTTGCCGCCCGCGGCGTCACACTTCACGGCGTCTCTG
This sequence comes from Polyangia bacterium, assembly GCA_036494045.1. GTDB lineage: Bacteria > Myxococcota_A > Polyangia > Palsa-1104 > Palsa-1104 > JAQBQH01. Next base: position 6,907 of record DASXOU010000445.1, read on the forward strand.
CGGCCACCGGCGAAGGCGTCCAAGATCTCCTCGAAGCGCTGTGGAAGATCGTCCGTCCCGCGGTTTGACCACCCATTACTTGGGTGGTATGAGTGTCGTCATATCATTAAATGAGGTGTCGCGTGCGCAAGTCGCTCGTCGTGGCTGCGGCTGCATTTCTCGTGGAATACGCCGCGTTTGCTCAGGATGCGCCGAAGCCTTCGCCCGCCGCGACCGCT
>DASXOU010000446.1:0-9968 GCA_036494045.1 Polyangia bacterium
GCCGACGTCGATCGCAAAAAAGCGCTGGAGCTGCTCACCGAGCTCAAGGACGACGTCGATCGCGCGCCGCAAGATGCGCGGCTCGATCTCGAGCAGCACACGATCGCGCCGGAGAAGCCGGGCTACCTCCTGCGCGTGTACGACTCGATGGTGGCGCTCGAGTACGCCGCGCGATCGGGCCAGCCCCGCGTCGAGCTGGCCGCCGGCCTGTCGTGGCCCAAGGTGAAGGAAGCCGACCTCGAGGGCATCGACATCTCGACGGTGCTCGGCTACTGGGAGACGCATTACTCCGCCGTCGGCCCCGACACCGATCGCACCTACAACCTGAAGGTCGGCGCCGACAAGCTCAACGGGCACATCTTGAAGCCGCACGAAGTGTTCAGCTTCAACGAGGTCGTCGGCGATCGGACCGAGAAGGAAGGCTATCGCGTCGCGCCGGTGATTCAGGGCGGCGAATTGATCGACGGGCTCGCGGGCGGAATGTGTCAGATCGCCTCGACGCTGCACGCGGCGGCGTTCTTCGCCGGGCTCGACATCGTGTCGTCGACGCCGCATTCGCGGCCGAGCGCGTACATCCCGATGGGGCTCGACTCGACGGTGGTCTATCCGTCGACGGATTTGAAGCTGCGCAATCCGTACGACTTTCCCGTCGTCATGCACTATCAGGTGAACCAGGGCGCGGTGAAGGTGGAGCTGCTCGGAAAAGAGCGGCCCTATCGCGTCGTGTTCGAGCGCGAGATCAAGGCCGAGACGCCGTTCGGCTCGGACACGCGTGGCGACGCGGAGGAGCCGTCGGGGAAGCGCTACACGATCCAGGAAGGGTATCCGGGATACACGCTGATTCGGCGGCGCTACATCTTCGAGAAGGACAAGCTGCCACGCTCGGGGATCTACGGACCCGAGCCGCTCGCCGACGCGCTCGAGAAGTCGCACGTCAAGCCGGCGAAGAAGGTCGAGCAATGGTCGCTGCACTATCCGGCGACGACGATGTTCATCGCGGTCGGCACCGGGCCGTCGTCGCTGCAGCCGAAGCCGCAGCCGCCGGCGCACCACATTCCGCCGATCAACAAGAACGACAAGCCGATCTTCAAGATCCTGAAGTAGCCGCGTCGCGCCGCTACTTGGCGTTGGCGACGGTGGGCGCCTCCTGCGCGTCACGCAGTTCGGCGGCGGCGATGGCGTCGGCGACCAGCGACGACAATTCGGCGCGCGCGCGCGACTCGTCGCGCAAGGGCAACAGCGCGTCGCGCAGCTCGGCGGCCGAGGGCGTGCGCTCTTTCGGCTGCGGATTGGTCGCCGCGCGCACGATGGGGCCGAGCGGCGCCGACAGGCCGGCGGCGCGGCGCCACGGCTCGGGATCGTTCTCCATGAGCCGGCGCAGCACCGTCGGCTCCGACGAGCCGGCGTAGGGCAGGCGGTTGGCCAGCATCTCGAAGAGCACGACGCCGAGGGCGTAGACGTCGATGCGCTGGTCGTAGGTCGACGATTGCACCTGCTCGGGCGCCATGTACGAGAGCTTGCCCTTCATCATGCCGGTGCGCGTGCGCGCGGCGCCTTCGTCGAGGAAGCGGGCGATGCCGAAGTCGGTGAGGCGCACGTGGCCGGTCTTGTCGACGAGCACGTTGTGCGGCGAGACGTCGCGATGCACGAGGCGCAGCGGACGGCCGGCGTCGTCGGTCATGGCGTGCGCGTAGGCGAGGGCGTCGGCGATCTGCAGCGCGATCTCGACAGCGGCGGCGTCGCCGAGCGGCGTGCCGCGGCGGCGCAGGAGGCCGAGCATGCGCGAGAGCGGGGCGCCGTCGACGAGCTCCATGGCGAGGTAGAGCTCCGAGCCGTGCTCGCCGACGTCGAGGAGCGTGACGATGTTGGGATGCACGAGGCGGGCGGCGATGCGCGCCTCGTCGAGGAACATGCGCGCGAAGCTGGGATCGTCGAGGTGCTCCGGGCGCAAGCGCTTGAGCGCCACGCGCTGCACGACGCCCCCCGAGCCCGAGCGCTGCGCGAGGTAGACGTCGGCCATGCCGCCCGAGCCGAGGCGGCCGAGGATGGTGTACGAGCCGACGACGCTGCTGCCGCCGACCAGCGAGCGGAAGCGCTCGGCGAGCACGAAGGCGCCGATGATGCCCGAGAGCGACGCGAAGTAGCCGCCGACGGGCACGTACGGGTTGACGCCGAAGCCGATGGTGAGCTCGTAGATGCCGATGAGCGGCAAGAGGCAGAGCGGAATGGCGAGCATGCGGCGCTCGCCGCGGCGCGGGCCGTCGGGCAGAAGCAGCATGCTCGACAAGAGCGAGCCGGTGCAGACGTAGGCGAGGCAGACGATGAACGCCGGCGTCGGCAGCACCATCGCCGTCGAGTGGATGCCGGCGACGGCGATGGGCCGCGCCACGCCGTCGTCGAGCACGCCGCCGATGATGAGGATGACGAGCGCGCAGCACCACGCGGCGTAGCCGAGGATGGCGAGCCGATGGCGGGCGAGCGCGACCGGCGACAGGACCTCGGCGCCGAACTGCGCGTGGAAGCTGACGCCGACGAAGAAGATGAGGAGGCCCTCGGCGGCGATGAGCGCGCGCGCCAGCTCCAGCGACGGGCGCAACGCCAGCAGCATCTCGACGGTGCCGGTCGACGCGGTCAAGAGGAAGAGGAACGCGGTCCACCAGTCGGCGCGCGCGCCAGGCACGCGCAGCGCCGAGACGGCGAAGGCGAGCGCCATGGCCAGCGAGAAGGTGGCGGCCACGAGGTGGCCGTAGATGTAGATGGCGGCGAGCAACGGGCCCCGATCGAGCATACCGAAAATGCAGTAAGCTCGGGGACCCATGCTCCGTCTCGCTGCCGTCGTCGCCGTCGTGTGTGCGGCGGCGGTCGCGTGGGCCGACGGCGCGCCCGTGGATGCGCCGAGCTATGACGTCAGCGTGCGCGTCGACGCCGAGGCGCGCAAGCTCGAGGGGCACGCGCGCATCATCGTGCCCAACACGACCGGCGCGCCGCTCGACGCTGTGATGCTGTGGCGCTTTCCCGAGCGCTTCGCCACGCGGTCGCGGGCGCTCAACGACTACAACTTTTATTGGGTCTATCCCTATCGCTTCAACCCGGGGCACATGCGCACCGGCGCCGTCGTCGTCGACGGGCGCGCCGCCTCGGTCGAGGTGCGCGATCATCCGCTCGCGGGCAAGGGCACGCTCTTGCGCGTCGCGCTCGATCCGCCGCTTGCGGCGGGCGCGTCGGCGACGCTCGACGTCGACTTCAGCGTCGAGGTGCCGGCGCGCTACGGCCCGTTCGGCTGCATCCACGGCGTCTGCACGCTCACCGGCTTCTACCCGATGGTGGCGCCGGTCGGCTACGCGCTCGACGCCATGCCCGGGCGCGGCCGCTATCGGCTGAGCGTGGGCGTGCACGACACCGCCGACGTCGTGGTCAACGGCAAGCTGCGCGCGCTCCAGCGCGGCGGGCGGCTCGACTTCGACGTCGGCGACGCCGGCGGCTTGTCGCTGATGGTGGGACGGCCGGCGCTGCTCGAGTTCACGCGCGTGGTGCACGGCGTGCGCATCGTGTATCTGTCGAACACGGGGCGGCACATGCCGTCGCCGCCCGAGCACGTGTTGCCGTATCAACCGGCCAACCGCGTCGACCGCGTGCTCGACGCCACCGCCGACGCCATCGAGCTGCTCTACGAGATCGGCGCGCCCCTGCCCGCGGGCGAGGAGGTGGACATCGTCGCCGGGCCGCTGCGCATTCAGCTGGCGCAGACGCTGCCCGGCATGGTGCTGGTGTCCGATCACATCTTCGACATCTTTCCGCTGCAGCGCTTTTTGAAGTTTCACGAGTTCGAGCTGGCGCGCGCGGTCTACGAGAGCTGGGTGGCGCGGCGCACGCGCGCCGTCGAGCGCGCCGACGACTTCGGCTGGGCGCCGGGGGCGGCCGCGTCGTACCTGGTCGACCTCTACACGCTGCGCTCGTATCGCAAGGCGGAGTTCGCGCGCGAGATCCTGGCGTGGGCCAGCTTCATCCCGGCGATCGATCGCGTGATGTACGCGCCGCAGGTGCCGTTCGCGTCGTCGTACTTCTACACGCTCGAGGATCCCGATCCGCTGCGCGACAACCTCGCGCAGTTCGACAACACGCGACCGACGGGAAAGACGGTCTACACCAAGCTGCGCGATCTGCTGGGCACGCGCGCCGTCGATCTGTTGACGCGCGCGCAGCTCGCCGGCGTCGCGCTGCGTCCCGAGGCCGAGAAGATCCGCGGTCAGCCGCTCGATTGGTTCTGGAAGCAGTGGCTCGGGCCCTATCCGCCGGTCGACTATCGCTTCGCCGACGTGCACTCCGAGCGCGTCGGCAAGCACGGGTGGCGCCACGTCGCGCGCGTCATCAAGCTCGGCGACCATGCGCCCGTCGAGCCGGTGGAGGTGCGCGCCACCGACAAAAAGGGCAACGCGCTGACCGAGACGTGGGATGGAAATGGGCGCGAGCACAGCTACGTGTTCGAGATGGCGGCGCCGCTGTCGGTCATCGAGATCGATCCGCGCGGCCGGCTCGTCGAGGAATTGCCCGGCTCGCACGACGATCTGAAGTTCGACGATCGCCGCCCGCCGCGCTGGAAGTTCATCTACAACAACTTCGGCGGCCTCTTGCGATTCTTCCCGACGCTCGGGCTCGATCTGTCGCTCGACTTCTCGCTGGCGCGCATCCTCGACTTGCACCACGGGCTGCGCTTCGTCGTCTATCGCTCGGAGGCGACCGAGGTCGGCATCACCGCGTCGTACTCGTACGGCTTCGGGAGCAAGATCACCGCTGCGCGCTTGTCGTCGGCGCTCGGCTTTTCGCTCGGCGTCTCGCGCATCGATCCGTCATTCGCGCAGGCGATCGGCGCCGGCGAAAATCCGGGCACGCTTTTGACCGCCTCGGCGAGCTGGGGCTACGACGATCGCCTGTTCGTGTGGGAGCCGATGAAGGCGCTCTCGCTCGGCGCCGGGCTCGCCGTCGACGAGACCGTGCTCGACAGCGGCCAGGTGCTGTCACAAGGCGTCGCCTCGCTCGGTTGGGAATCGATCCTCGCGCTCGCCGACGGCCACGGGCTGGCCATGACCGTCGACGGCGCCGCCACCGCGGGCGACTTGAAGATCGCGCGCCAGATGCTGTCGGTCGGCGGCGCCAGCGCGCTGCGCGGCTACGACGTGGCGTCGCTGCTCGGCCGCTGGTACGCGTTCGGGCGCGTGGAGTGGCGTCACATGTACACGCACGAGCTCGACGTCAACTTCTTGCACTCGCTCTACGTGCGCGGCATCGGCGGCGGGCTCTTCGCCGAGGCGGGCGTGGTCAGCCAGTGCGAGTCGTACTCGCTCGACAACAAGAGCTTCGCCGCCGACGTCGGCTACTCGGTGCGCATCTTCGCCGACTGGTTCGGCGTGTCGCAGACGACGCTCAACCTCGACTTCGCGGTGCCGATCGTGCGGCACGATCGTAGCTGCTTCGGGCAGCTCGCGTCGGAGACCAACATTGTGCCCATCGGCTTCTACTTCAGCTTCGGGCCGCCGTGGTGAGCTACTGGCCGTGCAGGATGAGCTTTTCGCCCAGCACCGTGCCGACGACGTAGACGTCGTTGGTGCCGAGCGCGTAGACGCCGTAGAGCGAGTAGCTGTTGGTGGGCAGGTTGGTCTGCGCCGTCCAGACGCCGTTGCTCGCGCGGTGCAGGACGGTGTTGCCACCGACCGCCCAAACGTCGCTGGCGCTGGTGCCGTGGACGGCTCGCAGCGAGACGGTCGTGTTCGATGTCTCGGTGCCGGTGATGATGGCCAAGCCGTTGAGGCCCCAGTCGTAGATGCTGCCGTTGTCGCCGACGATGATCGTGCTGTGGATCGACGGGCCCCACACGCCGTGCAGATAGTTCGTGTTCCCCCCGGTCAAGTCGAAGTCGTTCATGGTCGCGCCGTCGTCGCTGGAGTACGTGATCAGCCCCTCGTTGGCGACGAGGACGGCGTTGCCGGAGCCGTCCGACCAGACGCCGCCATACGCGCAGGTGCTCGTGCTCGAGTAGGCCCCATTCCAGGACGTGCCGAAGTTGTCGTACTGGGACGTGTCCATGCACTGGCCGCTGATGGTGCCGCCGACGGCCCAGACGGTGGGGCTGTCGGGGCCGCCGATCCAAACGCCGTTGAGCTGAGCGGTGAGCCCGCTCCCGATGACGGCGGTCCAGTTGCCGCTGGTGCCGAGCGAGATGATCGCGCCCGAGTCGCCGACGGCGTAGGCCTCGGTCTTGGTCACGCCCCAGATGCTGCGCAGCGTGCGCCCGGTGACGGGGTTGCCGGTGTCCTTGCCGAAGTCGAGCGCGGTGCCGGCGATGTTGTGCTTCCACACCGGTTGGCTGTCGGCGCCGGGATCGCCGACGGCGTAGACGGTGGTGCCGAGGCCCCACACCGCGTAGAACGTGCCGGTGTCGTACGCGGTGCTTGCGGTCCAGGTGAGGACCTGGCTCGCGCTCGCGCTCATGTCGGTGCTCGGCATCGCCATGTCGGGGGTCGACATCGCCATGTCGCTGCTCGGCATCGCCATGTCGCTGCTCGACATCGCCATGTCGGGGAAGACGCACGTCGCGTTCACGCACATCTGGCCGCTGCCGCACAAGCACGGATGGCCGCAGCCGTTGTCGCCGCACAGGCCGATCGTGCACTGCGGAACGCAGCCGGCGAAATCGGGCGGCGTCGACAGATCGCTCGGCGCGGCCAGGTCCGCCGGCGCGGCGAGATCCTCGGCGCCGAGATCGGCGGCGCCGAGATCGGGCTCGGCGGCCGATAGATCGGGATCGCGCGTGATCGGCACCGCCGGCACCGGCTGGCACATCGCGTCCGGTCCGCACGCCTGATCGCGCGCCGCGCAGTCGAGGTTATCGATGCAGTTGCCGTAGAGGACGAAGTCGAGGCGCAGGCTCTGCCCCTCGGCGAAGGTGAAGAGGGTGGCGTCGTCGATGACGGGCGTGCCGTTGCGCGTGGCGATGACCTCGACGCGGCTCGAGTGATCGCGGTGCGCGCCGGGGATGAGCGTGAACTCGAGCGGCAGGTTCATGCAGTCGCTGACGGCGCCGCCGCAGACGTAGAATTGGTGATCGAAGACGGGGTCGGCCTCGTCGACGGAGTCGGCGACCGAGAGCTCGATGGCGTCGACGTCGTCGGGCACGCGCAGGCCGTCGGTGGTGACGAGGACGACGGCTTCGGTGCGCGCCTTGGTGCAGCCGGCGGCGGCGACGAGCGCGAAGGCGACGGCGAGGACGCGGCTCATTGCGTGGATGCGGCTCATTCGGTCGACTTGATCGGCCCGATCGCCGATGGCGTGAGCGCTTGCTCGTGCGGCTGCAAGCCGAAGGCGAGCCCGACCGCGACGCCGGCGACGACGACGGCGCCGACGGTGAGCCCGACGATGAGCGCGGTGCGCTTGCGCATGCGCGACTTCTCGCCCGGCGGCGGCACGCCGGCGACGAGCTGGTTGCCGCCCGCATTCACCGACGGCGTCGACGGCAGCGGCGGCGGCGGCGTCACCGGCGGCGTGTTGGCCTGGCGCTCGAGATCGAGGAGGCGCTGCTCCTCCTCGAGCGTGCGAATGCGCTCTTCGATCTGCGGCCGATCGGGATCGTCGGGCTTGAGCCGCAAGTAGCTGCGCAGCGCCTCGGCGCCCTCGTGTGGCCGCTTGAGCCCCTGCAGCGCGCTGGCGATGTTGTAGAGGAGCGCCGGCTCGTGCGACAGCGAGAAGCAGTCCTTGAACGCCGTCAGCGCCTTTTCGAAGTCGCCCGCGTTGTACGCGTCGCGACCGTTGGCGAAGAGCTGGCGCGCCTCGGCGTCGCGCGCCGTGTCCGCCCGCGCGACGCCACCACCCGCGGCGGCGCCGGCGATGAGCGCCAGCGCCACAGCCACCCCCACCCCCAGCGATCGGAGTCTCATCCGCTCAACATCATACCACGGCCACGGCCGATTCTGATATGGTCACAGCGATGAGCGCTATCGGTCCGGCGCAGGCGATGCGCCTTCTCTCCGAGCTCGTGGAGCTCGACCGTCAGATCCGCACCAAGCGCCAGCCGCTGACGCTCCAGCAGAAGCAGCGGCGCGCGCAGATCGCACAGGACCTTCATCGCTTCGCGCTCATGCGCCAGCGCGCCGGCTACACGGGCGCGGGCGAGCAGCGCCGCGATCCGCGCGCCAACGTCAAGCTGCGCGTGCAGCTCGTCGGCGGGCCGCGCCCCGTCGAGCTGCAGTCGGACTCGCTGGCGGTCGGCGGCATGAGCCTGACCTTGACGTTCGCGCCGCGGCTCGGCGATCGGCTGCACCTCCGGCTGCTTCCGCCGCAGCCGGACGATCCGTTCGCCGTCGAAGGCGAAGTGGTGTGGGTCAACGCCGCGCGCCAGCGCGTGGGCGTGCAGTTCCACGGCCTCGACGAGGCGCAGCGCGAATTACTCGAGCGCCTGGTCTACGCCGATCTCGTCGGCGGAGGTTAGAAGCTAGAGGTTGTTCGGCGGGGTCAGGCAGGTCATGCCGCTCGGAAACGGCATGCAGTCGGGCGTCGGATCGCTGCCGATGCCGGCGCGCGCCGCGATCCACTGATTGACGAAGTCCGAGTTCGCGCCGCGGATGATGTCGCGATGCATGGCGTTCGGGTCGTAGCAGAACTTGAGCATCGTCGTGGCGCCGGTCGCCGACACATCCATCGTGAACTTCTCGCGCGCGCACTCGGCCCAGCCCGGCTTCACCGTGGTGTCCATGCCGCCGTACCAGATGAGCATCGGCGCCGACTGATCGTCGAGCGCCGGGCGATCCTCCTCCCAGCGCGAGAGCCACAAGGGCGCATCGCCCGCCGGCGTCGACGGCGCCTGCGTGCAGTCGGAGCCGAGCGGATTGGCCGCGCAGTTGAAGCCGACGTTGCTGACGTAATCCGGATCGTAGAAGTCCGACGGCGTCGCGCCGAGCGCCTGCAGCTTGGCCGTGTCGTAGCACATGCCGCCGAGGAGGGTGTCGCGGACGGCGTCGCGCTTGGCCGACTGGAAGACGTCGAGGCCCATCGCCGGATCGCCGCGCAGCGCGCTCGCCGAGAAGGCGTACTCCATCGTGTAGAGCACCGACGAGGAGTCGTTCGCCGTCGTCAGCCCGGCGGCGCTGGTGGTGCCCGCCGCCCAGATCGACATCGACGTCCACAACGGCGCGAACGCGGCCACGCCGATGAGCGTGCCCTGCATGCCGTAGCTCTTGGCGTACGACTGCGCCGACAACGCCGCGTGCCCGCCTTGCGAGTGGCCGACGAAGACCAGCTTGTCCGGCGGCGACGGCAAGATGTTCGCCGCCGCGCGCGTGGCGTCGAGCACCGCGTGCGCTTCGTCCTCGGCGTTGAAGTAGCCGGGCGGCTGTCCGTACGAGAAGCCCGCGTAGTCGGGCGCGATCACCGTGTAGCCGTAGCCGGCGAGCCGGTAGATGTTGACCGGGAAGTCCTGATCCTCGACGGGGCCGGAGAGATCGAGCATCGACGGCGCGCACTCCGACGCGATGCCGACCGAGCCGTGCGACCAGACGATCAACGGCGCGTTGGCGATCGGCTTCTCCGGCACCACCAGCACCGCGGCGGTGTCACCTTCGAGGGGCGTGCCGCCGCCCTTCGGCGTGTTGCGGAGCGTGCGATAGGCGATGCGATAGGTCCAGAATCCGGAGACGACGTTGCCCGACTCGGTGTCGGTGTAGCCCGTGTTGTAGCCGTTGAGCTCGTCGTTGACCTTGGCCGCGGTGACCGACTCGGTGATGGCGCAGTGGAACACGTCGCCGCGATGGGTCATGTCCATCGCCGGCAATCCCGTCGGCAAGGTGTAGACGTCGGCGCGCTCGTCGCCGCACGACATCGCCAGCATCGGCGCCGTGCCGAGCGAGGTGGACATCGTCATGTCGGGGTTGTTGCCGCCCTTGCCGCCGCCGCAGCCGAATACGAACAGGGGAATGAAGCCG
>DASXOU010000447.1:0-2868 GCA_036494045.1 Polyangia bacterium
CATCGACGGCGACGGCAAGCCCGAGATCGTCGTCGCCACCTGGTTCGGCAAAGTCTGGGCCTGGCACACCGACGGCAGCGTCGCCGCCGGCTTCCCGGTCGAGCTCGATCGCGACACCGTCCCCGTCGCCCTCGACGAGAACCACGAGCTGCAGGACGGCTTCTTCGCCTCGCCCGCGCTCGTCGACCTCGACGGCGACGGCAAGCTCGAGATCGTCGCCGCCGGCATGGACGGCAAGGTCTACGTCTGGCACGGCGACGGCAGCCGCGCCGCCAACTTCCCCATCATCGTCCACGACACCACGCAGACGCCCGCGCAGCGCCAGCGCATCATGGGCTCGCCCACCGTCGGCGATCTGAACAAGGACGGCACGCCCGACATCGTCGTCGGCACCAACGAGAACTACTCGAACGTCGGCCGGCTCTACGCCATCGACGGCAAATCGGGCGCCATCTTGCCCGGCTGGCCGGTGAGCCTGGTGTCGAACGACATCCTGCCCGTCGTCGGCAAGGGCGTGCCCTGCTCGCCCGCGATGGTCGACGTCGACGGCGACGGCACGCCCGAAGTGCTCGTCTCAGGCATCGGCTCGGTCTTGCACGTGTTCGACGCCAGCGGCAAGCCGTTCGGCCCGGCGCTGGTGAACCAGAAGGAAAAATACGGCAGCAAGTCGAACGCGACCAACGACTCCTACGTCACCGTCGTCGCCTCGCCGGCGGTCGGCGATCTCGACAACGACGGCACGCCCGATCTCATCGAAGGCGGCGCCGGCCAGGACTTCGTGCTCGCGTTCGCCAGCGGCAGCTCGCGCCACGACTTCGAGCATCTCGTCGGCGCCTGGGACGCCAAGACCGGCAAGTTCAAGAACGGCTTTCCGCGCGTCATCGAGGATTGGCAATTCTTCGACCATCCCGCCGTCGCCGACCTCGACGGCGACGGTAAGCCCGAGGTGATCACGCCGTCGGCGGGCTACTTCGTGCACGCCTGGAACGTCGACGGCAAGGAGCCCAAGGGCTTCCCGAAATACACGGGCGGCTGGGCGCTCTCGACGCCGGCGGTCGGGGATCTCGACGGCGACGGCAAGCTCGAGCTGGCGCAGGTGACGCGCAACGGCTGGCTCTTCGTCTGGCACACGCAGGGCCGCGCAAAGGGGCGCATCGATTGGCCGTCGTACCATCACGACCTTGCGAACACGGGCAACTTCGCGACGCCGCTCGACGAAGGCGCGCGCGCCTCGGGCGGTTGCGGCTGCCGCATCGCCGGCGCTCCGGTGTCTACGCCGTGGGTTGTGATCGTGACCGTGGCGCTTACGCTGCTGTTGGTTCAGAATCGCAGGCGTCGCTGGAGGTAAGGGCAATGCGCTCGCTCGTCTGCGTCCTCGTGGTCGCCGCTCCGATGGTAGTTTTCGCGCAGCAGCCGAGCGAACCGTACGGCGCACCGCCGCCGTCGCCGCCGCCGCAGCAGCAGTATCCTTATTACCCGCCGCCGCAGCAGCAGTATCCGAGCTATCCGCCGCCGCCGGCCGCGGCCGCGCCCAAGCCGGCGCGCCTGACGCTGGCGACGCGATCGATCGAGGTGGCGCAGCTGGTCACCGCCTGCGCCAATGCGCTCGACAACTATCACCTCGACGTCGCGCGCAAGAAGTGCGGCGAGGCGCTGGCCAAAGAGGACACGCTCGCCTTCACTCATTATCTCTTGGCGCAGGCGGACGCGCCCGACGTCGCCAACAAGGAGCTCGCGCGCGCCGCCGAATTGGCCAAGGGCGCCTCGCGCGGCGAGCACTTGTTCATCGAAGCCTATCGCGCGATGGTGCAGGCACGCACCAGCGACGCGAAAAAGTCGTACGACGAGCTCGTCAAGACGCTGCCGGGCGACGCGCGCGCGCTGGTGGCGCGCGGGCAGTTCAAGCAGACCGCGCTCGGCGACCTCGACGGCGCCGTCGCCGATTACACGCACGCCATCGAGCTCGACGGGAAATATCCGGCCGCCTACAACTTCCTCGCCTGGGCCGAGGCCGAGCGCGGCCACATCGACGAGGCGCAAGCGGCGCTCAAGAAGTACGTGGACCTGGCGCCGACCGAGGCCAACGCCTACGACTCGCTCGCGCACATGGCGCTCCGTCGCGGCGCCACCGACGAAGCGATCGCGCAGGCGAAAAAGGCGCTGTCGGTCGATCCCAGCTTCGTGGTCGCGCACGCGGTGCTCGGCGATGCGCTGCTCTTCGCCGGCAAGGGCAAGGACGCGCGGCGCTCCTACGCGGCCTTGATCGCGACCGACGATCCGCAGATCCATCACGACGGCGCCATGCGCGAGGCGCGCTCGTGGCTGTTCGACGGCCGCTACGGCGACGGCGAGCGCGCGCTCTCAGCCGAGGCCGATCTGTCGGCCAAGACCAAGCGGCCCGGCGATCAGGCCGACGCGCTCGTCGAGCTGGCGCGGGTGCAGCTCGACCGCAACGCGCTCGCCGAGTCCGGGCAGTCGCTGCGCCAGGCGCGCGCCGCGCTCGATGCGCCCGAGGCGGCGGCGATCTTGACCGAGGGGCAGCGCCGCAGCTTGTCGTCGGAGGCGATCCACGTGCGCGCGATGGTGCTGGCCGCCGTCGGTGAACGACAGCTCGCCGATCAGCGCGCCGACGAGATGGGCGTGGCGCTCAAGCTCGGCGGCGATCCGCGCGCGGGCCAGAAGTCGACGGCGCTCAAGGGTTGGATCGCGGCGCGCAACGGCGACGACAAGGCGGCGCTCGGCATGCTGGCGCAGGCGACGCGGCCGACGCTGCGGCTGGCGTACGCGCTCGCGCTCGTGCGCGCCGGCGACGAGGGCAAGGCGCGCGGCATCTTCGACGAGCTCGGGCGCCGCATGGTCAACGATCTC
>DASXOU010000448.1:0-1661 GCA_036494045.1 Polyangia bacterium
GCACCACGCCCGACGGTGTGTCGGGCAGAAAGTCGCGCCAGGTCGAGCCGCGCGTGACGAACCGCGCCAGCGGCGACGACGGATCGGGCAGCGAGCGGAACCAGGTGAGGTTGGTGTCGTAGAAGCCGATCATGCGCACCGACAGCCCCGAGATGGTGAACAGCGGCAGGATGTACTCGAGCGTGGCGCGCACGTCGGTGTCGCCGCGGTATTGACGGAACACCAGGCCGCGCATGAGCGCGCCGCCGGTCTCGACCTCCATCTTGAACGGCGCGTCGAAGAAGATGTCGCTGCCGAGCTTCAAGGTGAGGTTGTGCTCTTTGAAGAAGCGCCAGGAATAGGCACCGGCCAGCGACAGCAGGTGATAGTCCTGGCGCGTGCCGAGCCAGCTGGCGCCGTATTGGTACGTGCCGTCGACGAGCAGGCCGTGCAAGACGCCGTAGACGTTGCTGCGCCCGTCGTAGCCGAGGTGGACGGTGAACGTGTTGTCCCAGCCCGAGCGCGCCGGCTTGATGCAGGTGCCGCCCTGCTCGGCGACGACGTCGGGCGTCCCCGAGCCGTCGGAGGTGGTGGTGTTGAAGCACTGCGACTGCTCGACGTTGTCGTAATAGATCTTGAGCCGCACATCGAAGTGGAAGTGGCGCGTGAAGTTGACGCCGCCGAGCGCCGCCGCGCCGAAGGTGTCGATATTGGTGGTGCGCTCGATGCGCGGATTGCCGATGTGCCCTTGCGCGTACTCCCAGATGTCGTCACGTCGCAAGAGCGCGTCGACGCGATAGTAGAAGCGCGTGTTGCGGATGTTCGGGTCCAAGAACGCGAGGAAGAGGAAGCTCTGCGCCGTCGTGTATTGGCCGATGACGAGGAACTTCTTGTTGGCGCCGAAGACGTTCGAGTTGGCGTAGGCGAGACCGCCGCCGTAGTCGCCTGCCGAGTAGTGGAAGATGGGCGCGACGATCCAGCTCAGCTTGTCCTTGGCGCCGAGGATGAGCCGCACGCCCGCGTTGCCGCCGGCAACGGCCGGCTCCCAGGTGATGTTGACGTCCTTGAAGAGCCCGACGGTGAGGAGGCGCTCGCGCACCTCGGTGACCAGCTCTTGGGTGAGGATCTCGCCCGGCTTGACGCCGGCGATGTAGCGGATCGTCTCCGAATCGGTGCGCGTGTTGTCGACGACTTTGATGTCGGTGATGACGTCGCCGATGCCTTTGCCGTCGCTGGTGATGGTGCCCTTGGGCAGCTCGACCTGATCGAGCGTCTTGCCGGCGGGGACGTCGATGGTCTTGATGGCGCCGCCGTCGGGCGAATGCGCGGCGGCCGCGGGCTTCATGTCCGACGCCGGCGTCGCCGGCCGCGCCAGATCCGTGGGCGGAGCGGCCATGTCCGACGGCGGCGGCGGCGGCGGCTGCGCCATGTCGGGCGGCGGCCGCGGCGGCCACTCCATCACCGACGATTGCGCGTGCGCAGCGGCGGCGCAGCCGAGCACGCAGGCGATGACAAATGCGCGCGCCACGCAGCGATCTTCGCCTCTTGCCCGCACAAGATCAATCGCGGTTACTATGTGACGATGATCGCACGCGTCCTGGCTGTGCTCGTGATCCTCTCGGCGGTCCCCGCGGGCGCGGCGCCCATCGACGACGCGAAGAAGGCATTCGCGGAGGGCAAAG
>DASXOU010000449.1:0-4827 GCA_036494045.1 Polyangia bacterium
CTCGAAGGCGTCGTGGAGGTCGCCGATGCCGGCGGCGTCGTCGCCGTCGAGGCGGCGGCGGGAAGAGTCGTCGTCGCAGTGGCCGGCGTTCCCGTCGGCGTCGTGCCCTCGGCCGGCGGTGCCGGCGCGAGCGCCGCCAGCTGCACCGCGTACTCGGCCGGGATCGATCGATCGAGCAGCTCGACGCGCCCGAGCTTGGGATACTTCGCCGTCATCTGCCGCTTGATGTCGTTGGCGTCGGCGCGCGAGATCTTGGCCGGCGCGCCCTGCTTGACCTTCGACGCCACGATGTCGTGGAACGTCTTCAGGTACGCCAACGTCTCGTCGAGCAGCTCGGCGCCGCCGGCCGAGCCGTGCCCGGGATAGATGAGGCGCGGCTCGAGCGCCTTGAGCTCCGCGATGCGATCCTGCCACACCACGCTGCGCCCCCACGTGAGGTCGAGGTGCTCCCGTCCCGCCACGACGTCGCCGGTGATGAGCTCGCCCGTCTTCGGCAGGAACACCGCCATCGACGCTTCCGCCGCCGCCGGCCCGAGCGGCAACAGCTCGACCTCGACCTCGCCGATCATGTCGTGGTTGCGCTCCTCGATCGCCGGCGTCGGCGCGTCGACGTGGCTGGGCACGTCGTCGCCGACGTGCTTGCGATACGCGGCCAGCCGCTGATCGCCGTGCGTCTGGATCTCGGTGGCGATCGCCGGCGTCGTGTACGCGGGCACGTCGGGATTCTTCATCACCGCCAGCCCGCCGAAGCGCACCGGATCCGCCTCGGTGATGTAGATACGATAGGGGCGAATCATCCCCTTGCGCATCTTCTTCGCTTCGCTCGTGGTGAGCGGCACGTCGACGACGATGGGCCCCGCCTGCGTGTCGAACCAATAAACGTTGGCGTGTCCACCGTCGCCGCTCTCGGTGAACGTGTGCACGATCCCGCCCGAAGACGGTTTCGGCTTCACCAGGCCCAGCTCGGTCATGGGACCGCACCCGAAGGCGGCGGCCATCAGCATTCCCGTGGCGGCGATCGTCGGCAGCGTGCGCATGGCGGCGACCTTACCGCCCGGCTTTGCCAGCCGTCAACTTCGGCGCGGTGGCCGCCAGCGATCGTCGTTCGCCGCCTGGTCGCGCCGCTCGCGCCGGCGCGCGTCGGCTTTGTCGTCGGCGTCGCGCTGCGCCTCGGCCGCGTCGCGCGCCCGCACCGCGCGCTCGACGACCTCCTGCGCGGTGGCAATGAGGCTCGTCGACTCGCGCAGCGCGCGTTCACTCGTCGCCACGCGGGCCGCGGCGCTGTCGAGGAGCGCGCGCAGCTCGGCACGATAGCGGTCGCGCCGATCGAGCTGCCCCGCGGTCGACGCCGCCAGCTCCTGCAGCCGCTGCATGCGCTGGCCGATCGTGCCCTGCTTGGCCAGCGCCTGGTCGCGGACGACACGCGCCCGGTCGGCGGCGTCGCGGGCGCGCTGCAGCCCGCGCATGGCCTTTTCGACCTCCGCGTGCCGGATGCGGATGAGCGCGTCGGTCGTGGTCCGGGGAGGCACGTCCCGATTATAACGCCCCGCGCATGCTATGCTGAGCGCGACGTGGATCGTGCAGTCCTCGAAACCTCGAGCGATCGCTATGTGATCGTGGAGTACCTGGCCGAGGGCGGCATGGGCGCGATCTACCTCGGGAAAAAGCTCGGGGTCGGCGGCTTCGAAAAAGAGGTCGTGCTCAAGCAGCTCCTGCCCGAGTTCACCCGCGAGCCCAAGTTCATCGATCTCTTCTTGCGCGAGGCGCGGCTGTCGGCGTCGCTCGAGCACGCGAACATCGTCCACACGATCGATCTGGTCAACGCCGGCACCGACTACTTCATGGTCATGGAGTACGTCAAAGGCGCCGATTTGCGCACGCTCCTCAAGCGGGTGCGGCGCAAGCACAAGCGCTTCTCGCCGGCCGCGGGCGTGTTCATCGGCCACGAGATCCTGGAGGCGCTCAGCTACGCGCATCAGAAATCGGCGCACGACGGTCGCCCGCTCAACCTGATCCATCGCGACATCTCGCCCTCGAACATCCTCTTGTCCGGCGCCGGCGAAGTGAAGCTCACCGACTCGGCATCGCCAAGGCGTCGACGCATCGCTCGGTCTTCTACAAGGTCAAAGGCAAGGTCGGGTACATGTCGCCCGAGCAGGCGCGCGGCGAGCCGGTCGACGCGCGCAGCGACCTGTTCTCGCTCGGCGTCGTGCTCTACGAGGTGCTCGTCGGCGAACGCTTGTTCGTCGGCGATCTGATGTCGTCCGCGTCGCAGATCTACGCGCAGCCGATCCAGGCGCCGTCACAGAAGCGGCCCGAGATCCCCGCCGATCTCGACGCCGTGATCTTGAAGGCGCTGTCGCTCGATCCGGCCGGCCGCTTCCAGAGCGCCGAGGAATTCTCAGAGACGCTGACGCGGGTCGGGACGCGCCATCGGCTCATCGTCGGCGCCTCCGAGATGTCGTCGCATCTCAAGTCGATCGCCGGCGACGACGCGTCGATGTGGCTCAAGATGGAGACGCTCGGCCACGATCGCAGCGAGTCGACGCAGGCGCACGGCACGTCGGTGCTCTCGACGCAGGGAATCGTGGACGGCGACGAAGAGCGCCGTCCCGAGTTCGACGTCAGTGACGAGGATCAGGAAGAAGACGACGAAGACAGCGGCGTCGCCGATCTCTTGCGCGCGCGCAATCGGCCGCCGAGCCTGCCGACCGGCGAGCTGACGTCGGTGATCGCGGTGCGCGAGCAGGGCGGAGCCGCGCCCGATTCGCTCTTCAAGGTGCGCCACGAGGCGCGTCACGAAGAGCGCCACGAAGAGCCGCACCCACAGCCGACGTCGTCGTCGGGCCCGCGCCGGATCACGCTGCCTCCCAAGGGCGAGTTCGACAGCGAAGAGTCGCGCAAGAAGACCGTGGTACGCGACAGTAGCTCGCCGTCGCCGCGCAACCGGCTCGGCGACGCGCGCGGCAGCGGCCAGACGCAAGCGCCGCCGCTCGGCGACGCGACCAAGGTCCATCCGCCGTCGCAAGCCGGTTTCGCGCGCAACGAAGCGCCCTCGGCCGGCGCGGGCGCGGCCGGCGGCTCGCCGCTCGCCACTGCCGTCGCGCAAGCGAGCGCCGCCGGTCCGGCGCGGCGGCTGCCCACGTCGGGCGTTCGTCCGCGGCCCGAGGGTCACACCTTCGAGGGAACCGCGTACGTCCGTCGCCCGCGACGCCTCATCGGCATCATGATCGTGCTCCTGCTCATCGGCATCGGCGTCGCGCTCGGCGTCGCCTTCAGCGGGCCGGAGCTCGACGTGATCGATCCGACCGAATCGCAGCCGGCGCCCCCTGCCGCCGCCACGCCTTCGGGGATGAGCGGCGCGAGTGGCGCCGCGGCCACGCCACCGTCGGGAACCGGCGCGCTGCGTCAGCCGCCTCCGCCCGCCGAGCTGCCGAGCCCGCCGTCGGCGACCCCCGGCACGCCCTAGCCAATCCTGGTTTGACCCATAGGTGCGAGGGGGTTATTATCGCCCGACCCCTTTCGATGGCTCCCCCTCGCGATAGCAACGTCACCAGTGTTCTCGACGAATCGCCAGCGTTTACGCGGCAGCGCCCCGGCGGCACGTTCCTCGTGATCAAGGGTCCGGATCGCGGCGAGCAGGTGCATCTTTCCACCAAGCCCGTCACGTTCGGCTCCGCGCCCGCGTGTGATCTGGTGCTCAGCGACAAGACCGTGTCGCGCCGCCATGCGATGGCGCTGCTCGAGGGCAACGAGGTCTTGGTGCGCGATCTCGGATCGACCAACGGCAGCTTCATCCAAGGATCGCGCTTCAAGGAGATCACGGTCGGCTTCGGCGCCGAGATCAAGCTCGGTCGCACGGTCATCAAGTTCCTGCCCGAAGAAGAAGCGGTCGAGCCCGCCGAGGCCGAAGCCGACACCTTCGGTCAGCTCGTCGGCCGCGACACCAAGATGCGGCGGCTGTTCGCGCTGCTTGCCGACATCTCGCCGAACGACGCCACCGTCCTCATCGAAGGCGAGACCGGCACCGGCAAGGAGCTCATCGCCGAAGAGATTCACAACCACTCCAAGCGCGGCAACGGCCCGTTCGTCGTGTTCGACTGCGGCGCGGTGCCGCGCGAGCTGATCGAGTCGGCGCTGTTCGGCCACGTCAAAGGCTCGTTCACCGGCGCCGTGCAGGATCGCAAGGGCGCCTTCGCCGAAGCCAACGGCGGCACCATCTTCCTCGACGAGATCGGCGAGCTGCCGGTCGAGATGCAGCCGGCGCTGTTGCGCGCGCTCGACAAGCGCACGGTGCGCAAGGTCGGCGCCAACACGTACGAGAAGGTCGACGTGCGCGTGGTCGCGGCGACCAACCGCGATCTCCGCGAAGAGGTCGCCAAGAAGGCGTTCCGCGAGGATCTCTACTATCGCCTCGCCGTTATCCGCGTGCACCTGCCGCCGTTGCGCGAGCGCGGCTTCGACATCCAGCTTCTCGTCGAGCACTTCATCAAGACGTTCGGCGGCACGCGCGGCCTGCGGCTGACGCCCGAAGACATGCAGCGCCTCAAGGCCTACGCCTGGCCGGGCAACGTGCGCGAGCTGCGCAACGTGATCGAGCGCGCGTGCGTCTTGTCGAAGGGCGACACGCTCAACCTCGACGACGTGCTCGGCGGCGAAGGCGCGACGCAGCCGGCGCTCGGCATCCGCACCGACCTGCCGTTCAAGGAAGCCAAGGGCCAGCTCGTCGAGATGTTCGAGCGCGAGTACATCGAGGATCTGATGCGCCGGCACAAGATGAACCTGTCGGCCGCGGCGCGCGAGGCGCAGATCGACCGCAAGCACCTG